>JBPCSK010000400.1:0-3784 GCA_051007275.1 Gaiellales bacterium
CGCCAGTCCGGGGCAACGTAATTCCCCACAGGGCCGGTAGGACTTGAACCTGCAACCCCCGGTTTTGGAGGCAGCGCCGACATGAGGCGTGGCACCACGTTGCGACACTCCATCGCCAAACCATGTGCGTCCCAAAGTGAGAAAATCAAGAAATCTAGGAATTCTCGGAGTTCTCGTGTATCTTGCGGACATGGGCAAGGACACCACGACAGACGTTCGACTGGTCTCGACTGCTGATGCCGCGAAGCTCCTCGGCGTCAGCCAGCGCACGGTGGTCAACTGGATCAAGGCCGATCGCGTGCGCTACGTCGAGCTGCCAGGCGGCACTTACCGGATCCCGCTCTCCGATCTCCTCTCCGCTCTTGGCGGGACGTTCGACATGCGCGAGGTCGTCGACTCGGTGATCGAACGCCAGCCTGCAGACGCCGACTGAGCCCCCTACGCCGACAGGGGCGGGGACGACACCGGCCGGTAGGCTTGTGACATGCGCAGAGTCGTCATCGACACGAACATCGCGCTCCCCGCGATCACGGGTCGAGGCAATGCCACTCGCCTGTGGGCGCTGCTCGCCTACGGTGCACTTCATCACCGCGCACGCGAGACCGATGCCACAGCATCGGCTCTTGAGAGGCTCGCCTCGGCCGCACCCAACGCCCGAGTCGGCGGACCAACAGCCGACTCCCTGCGCCAGCGATACGTCGATGCGATTGCATCGGCGAACGAGCAGTTCGAGATCGTGGTTCCGTCCGATTTGATCATGGTCAATTCAAACCGACTCCTGGACGAGTACGCGGCAAAGCTCGCGAGCAGAACCGTTCCCGGCACGCCGATGACGGCCCAGCAGATTCGCGAGTGCCGCTTCCTCGTCGCCGTGATGAGCGCCGACATGGCGATCCTCGACGAATCGGCCTCGCCGATCGTCGAATCGGACCCCGATGACGACGTCGTACTGCGAACTGCGTGGGAACTGGGAGCCACCGTCGTCGTCTCCGATGACAAACGCCATCTACTCAATCGCGACGGCACTGCTCGTAGTTGGACCGACCCATCCACCGGACGCTCCGCCAACGTGCTGAGTCTCAACGACTTCATCCACGAGCACGTCAACACGTCGTCGTTCACACTCCAAGACCTGGACGTCGACGTCGCGCACCTCATCCCACTGCTACTCGGGCGGCTCGCTGGCACATAGGGGCGCCGGTTGCCCCCCCCTGAAGGTGTCCCGATTTGGCGGACAACTCACGTGGGCGCAATGGCACGCAGAGAACGCGTGCAACTCACCGGACGTCACGAGGATCGAAAGCCACTTTCGATTCGGCAGTGTCGGCCCCAAGCAAACCGCTTTGGCCCTGCCTGACCGCGGTTGCCTTCAGGATTTGGCTCTATTAGACAGGGCCGGCAGGACTCGAACCTGCAACCCCCGGTTTTGGAGACCGGTGCTCTACCAATTGAGCTACGACCCTACTGCGGCGCAGAATACCCGTACTCGGCGGGGCGGCGCAGCGGGTAGGTGTCGCGTGCTGCGCAGGAGTAGGATCGCGCCATGAACTGGCTCCTGCTCGGGCTCGCAATCTGTGCCGAGGTCGTCGGTACGCAGGCGATCAAATTCTCCAACGGGTTCACGAAGCCGATCCCGATCGCGGTCGTGATCATCGGCTTTGCGATCGCGTTCGTCTCGATGGCGCAGGTCGTCAAGCGCATGGATGTCGGGCTCGCGTACGCGATGTGGGCCGGCGGCGGAATCGCACTCGTCACGATCGTGGCGTGGATCGTGTTCGACCAGCGCCCCTCGGCGCTGTCGCTGCTCGGCGTCGCCGTCATCATCGGCGGCGCTGCGCTGATCTGCCTCGGCGGAACCTCCGCCGAGTAGCGCGTCAGGCGTCGGCGCCGAGGAGCAGCCTGCGCAGCGTTGCCGTGTCCGGCACGCGCCCGGCCGGAACGTCCGTGAGGAGCGCGCGGAACCAGATCGCGTCGCCGAGGACGTCGAGCAGCTCGCCGAAGTCGTCGGTGTCGGTCTTGCCCTCGCGTGCGACCAGGAGGACGTCGTTCTCGCCCTCGATCTGCGACGCGCCGGGGCCGCGCTCGATCAGCGCAACCTGCACGGCGGGCGTGAAGCGCATGCGGATCGCGAGCTCGTCGGCGTCGTCGGCGACCATCAGACGGAAGGCGCCGTTGAACTCCGCGCTCTCGAGCTCGACGGGCCGGAGCGAGGTGACCAGGCCGCTCAGCTTGCTGAGGATGCCGCCCGTCTTGCCCGCCTGGATCGCGATCTGGTTGAGGTCCGGCAGCGGGGCGGCCAGCAACGCGACCGTGAAGGGGTGGTAGTCCGTCTCCGTGCGCGTCGTCGTGTTGCCATCCGAGTCGGTCGACGAGACCTGGCGATCCACCTCGTACTCGTACTGCCCCGCCGCGAACGCCACACCACCCTCGAGCTGTCCCGTCACGCCCCAGCCCGTCTCGCGCCGATCACCCTGGCGCAGCAGGGGTGTCGTCTGCATCACCGGGATGCGCTCGACGAACGTCCAGCCGCGCTGCGCCGCCCAGCCGCCCACGATCTCGCGCTCGGCCTGCGCCTGCAGCTTGCGGCGATGCAGCCAGCCCGCCACGCGGCTCGCCACGAAGATCGCCACCACGACGAGTACCACCAGGCCGATCAGGCCGGCCAGACCCAGCACCGCCACGAAGATGAGGCCTACGACGATGCCGACCACGATGCCGATCAGGCGCGTGACCCACGTCATCGTCCCCGACGGATTCGGCGTCGCCGCGCTCAGCTCCGTGAAGCGGCTGCCGCTGCCGCTCGCCATCGCGGCATTGATCTTCTGGCGGTCTGCGTCGGTGAAGAGATCCTGCATGCGCGGAGCCTACCGCCTGCGCCCGCGCACGACGAGGAGCGTCGCGCCGAGGTGAGCACACGTGTGACGCGTCACAGGCGTAGCATCACCACAAACCGGTTGTCACCGGAAATGAACCACCCCCAGGAGGGTCCATGAAGATCTCGTTCTCTCGCCGCCTCGCGGCCATCGGCGGCATCGTCGCCGTCTTCGCCATCATCGCCACGGCCGCCTTTGCCGCCGACCTGTCGCAGAACGCGACGTCGCTGCCGTCGAAGAACCCGACCGACCTGAAGGCCTCCAACAGCACGGCGTGGACGCAGCAGCTCCCCGCCAGCACCTGGGTTGGCCGCACCGAGGCATTCACCGACGCGTGGGGCGATGCCACGACCACCGGCGGCGGCAACCTCACCATCGGCAAGCAGACGACCTCCAACGGCTCCGACTACGTGACCATCAACATCAAGTCGATGGACAGCGGTCTGATCATCTCCAACGCGATGGTCACCGCCTCCGGCGGCCAGACCGGCGCCGCACAGATCGTCGCAACGAAGATCTCGAAGAACAGCATGACCTACACGATCACCGTGAAGCTGACCGACGGCACGCCGCCGCAGCTCAACCTCAAGTGGTACACGACGCAGCTGATGCTCTAGCAGCCCGCGTTGAAGGGCCGTCGTCTGCTCCGGCAGGCGGCGGCCCTTCGTCGTTCTCAGGCAGGGTCAAACACGCAATCGGGGAATACCATGAGGATGCAACCCCTCAAGGAGAACCGCATGCGCACATCCAAGCTCCGCCGCCTCGTCGTGACTGGCGCAGCCATCGCCTCGCTCGCCGCCATCGGCGTTGGCTCGGCATCCGCCGCCAGCATGATGCCCGCCGCGAACCCGACCGACCTGAAGGCCTCCAACAGCACGGCGTGGACGCAGCAGCTCCCCGCCAGCACCTGG
>JBPCSK010000401.1:0-3580 GCA_051007275.1 Gaiellales bacterium
TCTCCGCCCTGCGCGGGCTGATCGGCAATCACGATGTGACCTGGATCGTCTGCGCGATCTCCGATGAGGACCACGTCGTCGCCGCCGAGCAGAACGGCCGCGCGCTCGAGGAGACCGATGCGATCGGCAATCCCTTCCGGCTGCATTTCGCGGATCCCGATCCGGCCGACTTCGCCGCGATGTACAGCCAGATCGCGAACCCGCTCCTGTGGTTCATCCAGCACGGCCTGTACGCCTCGGGCGAGGAGCCCGTCGTCAGCACCGACATCCGCGAGGCCTGGGCGGGCTACCGGCGCTACAACGCCGCCGTGGCCGCCGAGGCCGCGATGGAGCGCGACTGCGACGCGCTGATGATCCACGACTACCAGCTGTACCTCGTGCCCGCGATGCTGCGCGAGGCCGGCGTGTCCTCCCCGATCCTGCACTTCACGCACATTCCCTGGCCCGGCCCCGAGGCCTGGAAGCAGCTGCCGGTCGATCTGCGGACCGAGCTCCTGCACGGGCTGCTCGGCTCGGACATCGTCGGCTTCCACACGGAACACGACGTGCGCGCGTTCCTCGCGACGTGCGCGACCTATCTGCCGGGCGTCGAGGTCGATGTCGCCGGTGCGCGGGTGCGCGTGGTCGTCGACCACGTGGCGCGCGACGTGCACATCCGCTCGTATCCGATCTCGATCGACCCGGCCGAGCTGCGGGCGCACATGCGCGCCCCCGAGATGATCGCCGCGCACACGGAGCTGCTGCGGACGCGACCCGAGAAGCTGATCCTGCGCGTCGATCGGACCGACCCGTCGAAGAACATCCTGCGCGGCTTCCACGCCTACGGGCGCCTGCTCGATCGGCGCCCCGATCTGCACGGGCGCGTGCAGCTCCTGTCGCTGCTCGACCCGTCCCGCCTGGCCGTCCCGGTCTACGCGAACTACCTCAAGCGCATCAACGCGATCGCCGCCGAGATCAACGAGCGACACGGAACCGACGGCTGGCTCCCCATCGACGTGCGCATTGGCGATAACTTCCCGGTGGTCGTCGCCGCATACCGCGAGTACGACGCCCTCCTCGTGAACTCGATTGCAGACGGCATGAACCTGATCTCCAAGGAAGCACCCCTCCTCAACGAACGCAGCGGCGTCGTCGTGCTGAGCGAGAACGCGGGCTCGTTCGAGGAGCTGGAGGAGTGGGTCCTGCCCGTCGATCCGCTCGACGTCGAGCAGACCGCCGCGCAGCTGGAGCGCGCGCTGGAGCTGCCACAGGCAGAGCGCGCCGCACGCGCCACGGCGATCCGCGACTTCGTCGAGGCGCATGACGTGGCGCGCTGGATCGACCTGCAGCTGCTGGACCTCGAGTTCCTCGCGGAGTCGCGCGCATGAGCGATCCGATCCTGATCGTCGCCGCGCTCAACGGCACGCGCAGCGCCGAGGAGTGCCCGAAGCTGCCGCTCAAGCCGCAGGACCTGGCGGCCGAGGCCAAGCGCTCGGTCGAGGCCGGCGCCGGCATGGTGCATGTCCACGCCCGCAAGGCCGACGGCTCGCCGAGCTTCGACTTCGTGATCGACGACATCGTCGCCGCCATCCGCGATGCCGTCGACGTGCCGATCTCGATCTCCACGCAGCGAGCGCGCCAGACCTCGCTCGGCACGGTCACCGCGCTGTTCGGCGTGCTGCGCGACCTGCCCGACGTCGGCGCCGTCCACGTGCGCCCGCCTGAGCCCGACCTGCCCGCGCACCGCGAGGAGGCCCGGCAGATCCTCGACGCGCTCGAGGAGGCCAACGTGCGCCCCGCACCCGTGGCCGGCAGCCTCGACGCGATCGGCGATCTGCAGGTGCTGTACCACGACCAGCTGCTCGGTCGCTCGCCGTTTCTCCTGCTCACGCTCGGTGGCCCGACGTCCGAGTCGTCCGACCTCGCCGCCGGCACGCCGCAGAACGCCCTGCACCTGATCGAGGCGGCGCACTCGACGCTGTCGGGCCTGCCCGTGGTGGCCAGCGGCCGCGACGAATCGAGCCCGATCGTCCAGGCGATCGCAGCCGCCGCAGGCGAGCACATCCGCGCCGGCTTCGAGGACGCGGCCACGCTGCCCGACGGCGCACCCGCGACGTCGAACGCGCAGCTCGTGGAGCACGCGGTGCGTCTCGCCGCGGCGCTCGGCCGGGCGCCGATGTCGCCCGACGACACGCGTCGTCTCCTGCGCTGAGCGGCCCGTCCGCGCGATACGGTTGGCGCATGTCGCGCCGGGTCAAGACCATCCTCGCCGTGCTGATCGCCGTCGGCATCGTCTGCCTCGGCATCGGCGTCTACGGCATCACCCAGCAATCCGACACGTCCGCCGCACCAACGGAGGAGAGCCTGATCCCCGCGTTCCAGAAGGGTCCGGCGCCAGCCGTCGTCGGCACCACGCTGACGGGCAGACCCTTCGACCTGACGACGTACCGCGGCACGCCCGTCGTGCTCAACTTCTGGGCCTCGTGGTGCGGCCCGTGTCGGAAGGAGCTGCCCGCGATCGCGGCGTTCGCCAAGGCGCATCCGGAGATCGCGGTGATCGGCGTCAGCTACCAGGACAGCGTCAAGGACGCCAAGGCGTTCGCGAAGGAGCACGGCGCCGTCTGGCCGAGCGTCGTCGATGATGGCCCGATCGGCGCCGCCTACAAGGTGCCCGGTCTGCCCGCGACCTACCTGATCGACGCGCAGGGACAGCTCGTCGATCGCATCCTCGGCGAGGTGACCGAGGCGACCCTCGACGCCCACGTCAAGGAACTCGAAGCGTGATCGGCGCGATCTCGCTGTCGGGTCTCGGCCTGATGACGGCGTTCGCAGCGGGCTTCATCTCCTTCCTGTCCCCCTGCGTCTGGCCGCTCGTGCCGGCGTACCTGTCGTACGTCTCGGGCGTCCCGTACGAGGACCTCGGCTCGAACACGCGCCGCGTGGCCATCACGACGCTCGCCTTCGTCGGCGGCTTCACCATCGTGTTCGCGCTCTACGGGGTCAGCGTCGGCTACCTCGGCTCGCTCGTCGCCGACTACCGCCGCCCGATCGAGATCATCGGCGGGGTGCTCGTGATCCTGATGGGCCTCGCGCTGCTCGGCTTCGCGCAGCGTCTGGTCGGTCGCGAGGCGCGCGTCGGGCTACCGGCGCGACCGACGACGGTCGTCGGCGCGGGCGTCGCGGGCGTGGTCTTCGCCGTCGGCTGGACGCCGTGCATCGGCCCCGTGCTCACGTCGATCCTGCTCTATGCCGCCACCCAGGGATCGGCCGGCGGATCGGTGCTGCTGCTCGCGTACGGCATCGGCCTCGGCGTGCCGTTCCTGCTGTCCGGCCTGCTGGCCTCGTGGCTGCTCGAGCGCACCGGCGCCTACCGCCGCTACGGCGCGTGGATCAACCGCATCGCGGGCGTCATCATGATCATCGTCGGCGTCCTGCTCGCAACGGGCCAGCTGACGCAGATCACGCAGCAGCTGAGCGGCTACGGCCTCGTCGTCTAGCTGCTCCACCATACCCTTGAAGGCGGGTGTGAACAGTGCGCACGAACAGCGTAGGCGGGCGTGAACAGTGCGCACGAACGGCGTACGCGGCGACAGCCGCGGGC
>JBPCSK010000402.1:0-1198 GCA_051007275.1 Gaiellales bacterium
GACGCAGGTAGTCCTGCTTCACGCGCAGCTGGTCGGGGGGCGCCATGCCGCTCCACTGGAACGGCGTGTGCGGCTTCGGCACGAAGTTCGAGGCGGAGACGTGGACGGTGAACTTGCCGCCCTCGCCGAAGTGCTTGCGCCCGATCTCACGGGCCTTGAAGCCGAGATCGACGATGCCCTGGACCTCTGCGAAGGTCTCGAGCGGCAGGCCGATCATGAAGTACAGCTTGAGGCTGGTGTACCCGGCCGCGAAGGCCGAGTCGATCGCGTTCTCGATCATCTCGCCGGTGATCGTCTTGCAGATGATGTCCCGCATGCGCTGCGTCGCTGCTTCGGGGGCCATCGTGATGGAGCGCTGCCGCGTGTTGGCGGCCGCGGCCAGGGCGACAGGGCCGGTATCGACGCGATTCGACGGCAGCGACAGGTGGAGGTCGGGGCGGACCTCCTTGATCTCGCGGATCGCGCGCGAGACGCCGGAGTAGTCGCTCGTGGCGAGCGACGTGAGCGACAGCTCGTCGTAGCCCGTGCACTCGAGCTGCGCGAGTCCGGCCGTGACGACGTCCTCCACCTTGCGCTCCCGCACGGGGCGGTACCACGTGCCGGCGTGGCAGAAGCGGCAGCCGCGCGTGCAGCCCCGCATGACCTCGACCGATGCGCGCGAGAAGATCGCGCTCGCGTACGGCACCACGGGCCTGGTCGGCGCCGTGTCGATCGAGAAGTCGGCGAAGATCGCGCGCTCGACCGGCTGCTCGCCTCGGGCCGGCAGGTACAGGAAGGGCAGCTCATCGAGGCGGTCGAGGCGCTCCTCGCGCGTCTTGACCTCGTCGAGGATCGCGATGATCTGCTGCATCCCCTCCTCCGCCTCGCCCATGAAGAACGCGTCGACGAAGTGCGCGAGGGGCATCGGGTTCGATGCGCTCGGGCCGCCGGCCAGGATGATCGGGTCGGCATCGGTGCGGTCGGCGCTCCGCACGGGGATCTGCGCGAGATCGAGCAATTCCAGCACGTTGGAGTACGTCAGCTCGGCCTGCAGCGTGATGCCGAGCAGGTCGACGTCGCGTACGGGACGCCACGTCTCGAGCGTGAACAGCGGCACGTTCTCGCGCCGCATGGCGTCGGCCATGTCGGGCCACGGGCAGTAGACGCGCTCGGCCGACGCCTCGGTGCGGTCGTTGACGAGGCCGTAGAGGATCTGCAG
>JBPCSK010000403.1:0-3199 GCA_051007275.1 Gaiellales bacterium
GGGCGTGAGCAGTGCTTACTAATCACGTACGCAAACGCCGGGCGTATTTCGACCGCACGTTCCACGCCCGCCGGCCGCCTCCGTCGTCGCACAGGCTCAAAGGCTCATAGACGGAACTTCCGGATCGCGGATCCTGACCTGATCGCGCGCGCAGCTGGCCGGACAGACCGCGACGCTAGTCCGAAGCGCCGACGGACGGCGCGAGCGTGATCGTGCGCACCGATTCGCCGACGATCGGAAATGGCGCGGCACCGGCCACGGACAGCACGGGCAGCACCAGCTCGCAGCCCGACGGCAGCAGCTCGGCCGGCATCCGGACGCGGTCGCCCGCGCGCTCCACGTCGGCCTCCTCGCCCCCCGGGCGCTCCAGCGCCAGCTCGTCGCCCTCGGGCCAGCCGCAGAGCCAGAGCGACATGAAGTCGACCATCGCGCAGAGGCGCTGGTCGTGGTGCAGGTCGGCGGACGAGACGCCGAGCTCCACGGCGCGCTGCTCGGCGAGGGCACGCCACGAGCCGATCACGGCGTCGCGCTGCTCCGCCAGCTCGGGATCCTGGACGACGCGCGAGCCGTGCAGCCACGCGCCGTGCAGCGCCACGATCGCCTCGGCGTAGGGATGCAGGTCACCGGCCAGTCGCACCGATTCGCCGGAGATCTCGAGGTGCTCCGGCAGCGACAGCTCGAGGAATGACTCCGGCCCGGCACCGTCGCCGGCACGCGCCTCGCGGTCGCGCTCGGCCCAGCCGTCGTCGTGGTGCGCGACCGCCAGCCGGAAGCCCTCCAGCGGTCCGCGCGGCGCATCGGCGATCGCATCGAGCAGCGCACAGGCGAGCACTCCGTGATCGGGCTGGCGCACCAGCTCCCACCCCTGGCCGGAGGAACGGCAGATCATGCTGCGGACGATAGTCGCCGGATACACTGCCGCGCGTGACCACCAACCTGCTCCCCGGGCTCTCCCGCGCCTCCCTCGAGATCAGCGGCGACCGCCTTGCCGGTGACGAGCTGGCCGGAGCCGTCGGCGCCGTCGCGGCATCGCTGGGTGATCGCACGCGCGTGGCGCTCTGGTGCACCTCGGAGCTCGAGACGGGCCTCGGCATCGCCGGCGCGCTGAGCGCAGGCGTGACGGTCGTGCCGATCAACCCGGCGTCAGGAGATCGCGAGCTCGCGCACGAGACCGGCGACAGCCGCCCCGAGGCGGTGCTGGCCTCGGCCGCCGCCGAGCTGCCCCCCACGCTCGCTGCGCTCCCGCGAATCGTCATCGATCCGACCACGCGCGCGCCGCTCCCGTCACCCGACCTCGACCCCGACGCCGCCGCGCTGATCGTCTACACCTCCGGCACGACCGGGGCCCCCAAGGGCGTGGTGCTGTCGCGCCGCGCCGTGGCGGCGAACCTCGACGCCCTCGCCGACGCCTGGGCCTGGACCGACGCCGACGTGGTCACGCATGCGCTGCCGCTGTTCCACGTGCACGGTCTCGTGCTCGGCACCGTCGGACCGCTTCGCCTCGGCGGCGGCGTGCGCCACGTCGGCCGCTTCTCGCCGGAGGCGATCGCCGCAGCGCTCGCCGACGACGCGACGATGCTCTTCGCGGTGCCGACGATGCACGGGCGCCTGCTCGCGGCCGCCGAGCAGGACCCCGCCGTCGCTAGCGCGCTGCGCAGTGCCCGTCTGATCGTGTCGGGCTCCGCCGCGCTGCCGGCCCGCGTGCACGAGGCGTACACGGCCGCCACCGGCCAGCAGATCGTCGAGCGCTACGGCATGAGCGAGGCGCTGATGATCGCGAGCGCCCGCCACGACGGTCCGCGCATTCCGGGGGCCGTGGGCACCGCGCTGCCCGGGGTCGAGATCCGCATCACCGACGACGCCGGCGCCGTCATACCGGCAGGCGATACGGACGCGATCGGCAACGTCGAGATCAAGAGCGCCTCGCTCTTCGATGAGTATCTGGGACGTCCCGACGCCACGGCCGAGGCCTTCCGGGACGGCTGGTTCTGCACCGGCGACGTCGGCTCGCTCGATCACGTCGGCGTGCTCCGCCTCGTCGGCCGCAGCTCGACCGACCTGATCAAGACGGGCGGCTACCGCGTCGGTGCCGGCGAGATCGAGGCCGCCATGCTCGAGCACCCCGACGTCGTCGAGGTCGCCGTGCTCGGCATCCCCGACGACGACCTCGGAGAGCGCATCGCCGCGTGGGTGGTGATCGCCCCGGACAGCACGCTGACCGACGACGAGCTGGTCCAGCACGTCGCTGAGCTTCTCGCGCCGCATAAGCGGCCGCGAGCGATCATCCGCGTCGACGAGCTGCCGCGCAATGCGCTCGGCAAGGTGCAGAAGAAGCGGCTGGTGGCGTGAGCATCGGGCGACGACACGACCGCCCCCTTCGGCACCCACGCACGTACATTCGCGCACTGATCAGCATCGCGATCTCGACTGGCACGCTCTACCTCGCCGCAGCCATCCTGCCCGGTCTCGAGCTGATGGATCCCGAGCGCGCCGTGATCGCAGCGATCATGATCTCGGTCGCCAACGCGGTGCTCTGGCCGCTGCTGATCCGATTTGCCCTGCCGCTCGCCGTGTGGACGCTCGGGCTGGCAGGCTTCGTCATCAATGCGGCGCTGATCTGGCTGATCATCAACGAGCTGGAGGGCATGCGCATCACGAGCTTCTGGACGGCGCTCCTGCTCGCCTTCCTCCTGACGATTGCGAACACCGTCGTGACGGGCCTGCTCGGGATCGACGACGACGACTTCTACTACCGCAACGTGATCCGGCGACAGGCGCGGAAGCACGCGGACATGTCGCTCGACGAGTCCGTGCCGGGCATCCTCTTCCTCGAGATCGACGGGCTCGCCGAGCCCGTGCTGCGCCGCGCGATCCGCGACGGCAACGTCCCCGAGCTGGCGCGCTGGCTGCGGGCGGGCACGCATCGCCTCGAGGGGTGGGAGTGCGATTGGTCGTCGCAGACGAGCGCGAGCCAGGCGGGCATCCTGCACGGCTCCAACGAGGACATTCCGGCGTTCCGCTGGTTCGAGAAGGAGCGCGGGGAGTTCATGGTCTCCAACCACCCGGGCGGCGCCGCCGAGATCGAGCGGCGACACTCCGACGGTCGCGGCCTGCTCGCCGGCGGCGGTGCCAGTCGCGGCAATCTGGTCACCGGCGATGCGGAGCACACGAGCTTCACGATCTCGGCGCTGCACGCGCG
>JBPCSK010000404.1:0-3517 GCA_051007275.1 Gaiellales bacterium
GCGCGACGCTCTCATTGCCGCCTTCGCTCGCGACCACGGTGTCGCGGTGGGCTATGCGAACCTCGTGGGCGGGCAGGACGAGCTGGCCTTCGATGGCCGCAGCCTGGTCTACGACGCGGCGGGCGAGCTGATCGCGCGCGGCGTGTACTGCGCGGAGGATCTGGTGGTGTGCGACGTGCCGGGCGGGGCGGGGGAGATCGCGCCGCTGCCGGAGAGTCGCGATGCGGAGCTGTGGGCTGCGCTGCGGCTCGGCTTGCGGGACTACGTGGAGAAGAATGGCTTCAAGGGCGTGCTGTTCGGCCTGTCGGGCGGCATCGATTCGGCGCTGGTGGCGGCGTTGAGCGTCGATGCGCTGGGCGCGGATCGCGTGCATGCGGTGTCGAGGCCGACGCGGTTCAACCTGTCGGAGACGCGGACGGATGCGCAGGTGGTGGCGGAGAACCTCAGTATCGATTTTCGCGAGCTGCCGATCGAGGAGCTGCGTCTGGCGTTTCACGAGCTGCTGCCGGAGATCGATGGGCTGGCGGCGGAGAACATGCAGGCGCGCATCCGTGGCGTGCTGCTGATGAGCCTGTCGAATCAGCATGGCTGGCTGGTGCTGACGACGGGCAACAAGAGCGAGGTGGCGACGGGCTACTCGACGCTGTACGGCGATTCGGTGGGCGGCTTCGCGCCGATCAAGGACGTGCCGAAGACGACGGTGTTCGCGCTGGCGCGGCACGTCAATGCGGTGCAGGGCCGTGAGGTGATCCCGGTCTCGACGATCGAGCGTCCGCCGACGGCCGAGCTGCGTGAGGGCCAGCGCGACGATCAGTCGCTGCCGCCGTACGACGTGCTCGACCCCGTCCTGCACGCGTACATTGAGGAGCGTCGCTCGCCTGCGGAGATCGCGGCCGCCGGTCTCGTCGACCTCGATACCGCCAGGCGCATCGCCGGTCTCGTCGATCGCGCCGAGTACAAGCGTCGTCAGGCCGCGCCTGGCCTCAAGGTCCATCCAATCGCCTTCGGCCGCGACCGTCGCATGCCGATCACCAACCGCTTCTCGTAGGAGGCTCCCCATGCTGATTCACCACACCCAGGATCCCCAGTGGATGGCCGACGCGTACGTCGTCGCCAAGGAGCCGGGCGGCCCCGCACTCTGGATCGACTGCAATGGCGCGCACGACGACCTGCACCGCTTCGTCGAGGAGAACGACCTCACGATCGCGGGCGTGCTGCTCACGCACCACCACATCGACCACATCTACGACCTCGACGAGGTCAAGCACCGCTATGGCGTGCCGGTGGCGGCAAGCGCGCGGGCGATCGAGCTGATCCGCGAGGATGGTCACTACACGGGGGCGATCGAGCGCACGCTCGACGAGTGCGAGGAGTTCGAGCTCGCGGGGCTGTCGATCAAGGCGATGCCGACCCCGGGCCACGCCGGTGGGCACCTCGCCTTTCTCGTCGACGGCACCGATGTCTTCACCGGCGACGTGCTGTTCGACGGCACCGTCGGCGGCACCCGCGCGCCGGGCCACACCGACCTCGCCGACCTCAAGGCCTCGCTCGACCGCCTGCTCGCGCTGCCCGACGAGACCGTCGTGCACCCGGGGCACGTGAGCCCGACGACGATCGGCGCCGAGCGGGCGTCCAACCCGTTCGTCCGCTACTTCCGCGCCGAGGACGCGGCGCTCGAGGAGCCGGTCACCGCATGGGGCGAGCCGGCCACGCTGCTGGTCTGGGGCCCCGACTACGACGGCGGCCACAAGGCACTGGTGCGCTGGGCCGATGGCTCCGAGGACATCGTCGGCGGGTCGAAGGTCGAGCGGGGCTAGGTGCGCTGGGCCGCGCGCGTGCGCGCGGCCTCGACGAGATCGCGAAATGGCCCGAGCCAGCGCGTGTCGCGGCGCCACATGAACTCGTTATGCCACTGCAGCCCGACCGCGTAGGGCGCGTCGGGTGCGCTCTCGGTTGCCTCGATCACGCCGTCCTCGGCACGCGCAACGGGCAGGAGGCGCGTGCCGGTGCGGGCCACGGCCTGGTGGTGAAAGGAGTTGATCAGCGGCGCACCGTCACCGACCCACCCGGCCAGGCGGCTCGTCGGCTCGACGTCGATCTCGTGCCAGTGCTCACCCGGTGCGGCCTCGGCGTACTCGACCCAGTCGACCATGTGCGTGCGCGACTCGGGGTGCTGCGAGGGGACGTCCTGCGTGAGCGCTCCGCCGTCGGCGACGGCCAGCACCTGGCTGCCGCGGCAGATGCCGAGGATCGGCACGCCCTGGTCGAGCGCGGCCTTGGCGAGACCGAGCTCGAACGCGTCGTGCTCCGGCGGCACGGTGTTGACCGTGGGGTGCCGCTCCTCGCCGTAGTGGCTCGGGTCCACGTCCTCGCCGCCGGACAGCACCACGCCATCGAGGCCGTCCAGAAGCTCATCGATGTCGCCGGGAGGCGTGTCGCGGGGCAGGGCGATCACGAGCGCGCCCGCGGCCGTCAAGGCCTCGCGGAAGTTGCGCTCAACGGGAATCAGGAGCGGGTCGGTCAGCTCGAGCGTGACGCCGATGCGGGGGCGACGGGGCATGACGGCACGCTACCGCAGACTGCCGCGGCTCGGCAATCGGCAGGGTGGGGGAATCCCTCAAGCGGAGCAGGCGTTCTCCCAGATACGGCACGCTTGTGCCTGTCAGCGGTCCGACGCCGCGCATGCCTCGATCCACGCAGGAGTCCACGATGACCGCCACCACACCTCCCACCAAGACCGGACTGCTGGCGCGTCTGACTCGCGCCATCGCCGCGCACCCGTGGCGTGCGATCGGCATCTGGGTCCTGATCATCGTGGGGATCTTCGCCGCCGCCGGCACCATCGGCGGCCAGCTGCAGAACAAGTTCTCGATCCCGAACTCCGACGCGCAGAAGGCCACTGACCTGCTGCAGAAGCAGTTCCCGGCACGCGCCGGCGACTCCGCCACGATCGTGTTCCACACCGACGGCAAGCTGACCGACGCGCAGAACAAGGCCACCGTCGAGAAGATCATCGCTGCGGCCAAGACCGTCGATCACGTGACGGGCGCGGGTGATCCGTTCGCGCAGAAGGGCGGCGCCATCTCGCCGCAGGGCAACGTCGGCTTCGTCGACGTGCAGTTCGACGGCCAGGGCTGGGACCTGCCCGCCAACGTCGTCCCCGACTTCAAGGACGCCACCGCGAAGGCCGCCGACGGCAGCTCCGTACAGATCGCCTACACGGGCCAGGCGGTGCAGGAGCAGCCGCAGCAGGGTGCGTCCGAGCTGATCGGCATCGGCGTCGCGATCATCATCCTGCTGATCGTCTTCGGCACGCTGCTGCCGGCGCTGATCCCGATCATCCTCGCGATTCTCGCGGTGGCGCTCGGCATCTCGATCCTGACGATCGCCGCAGGGTTCACGGACTTCAACACGATCACGCCGATCCTGGCGTCGATGATCGGCCTCGGCGTGGGCATCGACTACTCGCTGTTCATCGTCACGCGCTTCCGCCAGGCGCTGCACGACGGCGCCACGC
>JBPCSK010000405.1:0-2036 GCA_051007275.1 Gaiellales bacterium
CCGTGGCGCGCACCGACCGGACCGCGTTGGGCGCGGGTTGACGGTCCCGCCGAGCATCGCTTCGCCGCGTCGGTGTATGCGTTGGATTGATGTCCCAGGGGTGCATGGCAGGTGCAATGTCCCAAAGGGGTCAGACCCTTTCGGGACATGTCGCTGCCGGGGTTTCCGTGGTCGGAACTCATGTCCCCAAAGCGTCTGACCCCTTTGGGACATCCCACGGTGGGGGCTGGCCCGCACGGGCCGTCCCCCACCGTCCGATACCATCCGAGAGGCGATGCCCGCCACCGCCCTCGCACCCGCCGCCGAGCTCCATCGAGACCTCCTCGACGAGCTGATCGAGGACGTGGGCGAGTACGCGCCCGACGTGGACACTGGTCGTCTTGCCGCCGCTTTCGAGCTCGCCTGCGTGCATCACGACGGACAGCTGCGCAAGAGCGGCGAGCCGTTCGTCTTCCATCCCTGGGGCGTGGCCAAGATCTGCGCCCAGCTGCGGCAGCCGGAGAGCGTGCTGATCGGCGCGCTGCTGCACGACGTGGTCGAGGACACCGCGGCCACCGCCGACGAGATCGAAGCGCGCTTCGGCGCGGAGGTGCGCCTGCTGGTCGAGGGCGTGACGAAGCTCTCGAAGATCCAGTTCGCCTCACGTGAGGAGGCCGAGGCCGAGAACTACCGCAAGATGATCCTGTCGATGGCCGAGGACATCCGCGTGATCGTCATCAAGCTCGCCGATCGACTGCACAACATGCGCACGCTGTCGTTCCTCGGCAAGCAGAAGCAGCTGCAGAAGGCCAAGGAGACCCTCGAGGTCTACGCACCGCTGGCGCATCGGCTCGGCATTCACTCGATGAAGTGGGAGCTCGAGGACCTCGCCTTCGCGACCCTCTACCCGCGCAAGTACGGCGAGATCGAGTCGATGGTCAACGAGCGCCGCGCCGACCGCGAGCGGTTCGTCAGCGAGGCGGGGGAGACCCTGATGGGCGAGCTCCATGGCGTCGGCATTCGCGCGGCGATCTCCGGACGCGCCAAGCACTTCTACTCGATCTACGAGAAGATGACGCGTCGCGGTAAGGAGTTCAACGAGATCTACGACCTCACCGCCATGCGCGTCCTGGTCGAGTCCGACCGCGAGTGCTACGGCGCGATCGGCATCATCCACGCGCTCTGGAAGCCCATGCCGGGGCGCTTCAAGGACTACATCGCCGTCCCCAAGTCGAACGGGTACCAGTCGCTGCACACCACGATCATCGGCCCGCACGGGAAGCCGCTCGAGATCCAGGTCCGCACCAAGCAGATGCATCAGCGCGCCGAGTACGGCGTCGCGGCTCACTGGCTGTACAAGGAACGCACGCCCGTCGCCACCGAGTGGCTCACCGATCTCGTGGAGTCGCCGCAGGGCGAGGGCTTCATGGCCGACCTGCGCACCGGACTCGTCGACGACGAGGTCTTCGTCTTCACGCCGAAGGGCGAGCTGAAGGCCCTCGCCGCGGGCGCCACGCCACTTGACTTCGCCTACGCCGTGCACACGGACGTCGTGCATCGCTGCGTGGGCGCGAAGGTCAACGGTCGGATCGTCCCCCTCTCGGCCACGCTCAAATCGGGAGATATCGTCGAGGTGCTCACCTCGAAGGGCGAGCGGGGTCCGTCACGCGACTGGATGGGGATCGTCACCACCAACCGCGCGCGGAACAAGATCCGTGCCTGGTTCGCACGCGAGCAGCGTGAGGATACCGAGCAGAAGGGCCGCGATCTGCTGCAGGCCGCACTGCGTCAGAACAAGCTCCCGACGCAGCGCATTGCCTCGTCGCCCGTCCTCGCCGGCGTCATGCGGGAGATGGGCTACCGCAAGGCCGAGGAGTTCTACGTCGCGCTTGGCACCGGGAACATCACCGTCCCGCAGGTCATCCAGAAGCTGCTCGCGCACCTCAAGACCGAGGAGGTTGAGACCACGCCGACGCCATCGCGGCGCACCGGCGGCCGCACGCGCGCGCTCGCGTCCAACTCCTACGGCATTGTCGTGGACGGCGTGGGGGACGCGG
>JBPCSK010000406.1:0-1525 GCA_051007275.1 Gaiellales bacterium
GCGCTCCGTCGCGCACGACCCCGACGATTGTAGCCCTGTCGAAGCGCGTGCGGAACGCCTCCAACCGGCCATCCGTCGCGATGCCGTGCTCGGCCAGGAAGTCGATGTTGCCGGCCAGCACGGGATGCCCGTCGACCGTGGCGCGGACGCCGCGACCGACGCTGGCGGCGAACGCCTCGCAGTCCGGGACGGCCACGCGGCGCTCGGCCGCCTCATTGGCGATCGCCACCGCCAGATGATGCTCGCTGCGACTCTCGACCGCTGCGGCGATGCGCAGCACCTCATCCTCGGACGCGTCGCCGATGGCACCGATCTCGACCACCGCCGGGCGCCCCTTCGTGAGCGTGCCGGTCTTGTCGAAGGCGATCGTCGTGAGTTCCGCGATCGCCTCCATCGGACCGGACCCCTTGACGAGAATGCCGCGACGCGCGCCGGAGGCGATCGCCGACAGCATGGTCGCCGGGACGGAGATGACCAGCGCGCACGGCGAGGCGACGACGAGCAGCGTCATGGCCTGCAGGAACGCCGCGGAGAACGAGTGTCCCATCAGCAGCAGCACCGCGAGGGCCCCGCCGGAGATCCCCAGCACGCCAATGACGTAGATCGGCTGGTAGCGATCCAGCATCCGCTGCGCAGGCGCCCGCTGCTCGCGCGCGTCACGGACGAGCTCGATCACCTTCGCCAGCACGGTCTCGTCGGCACGGCGATCGATGCGGATCTCCAGGTAGCCGTCGAGGTTGACCGAGCCGGCCATCACAGCGGCGCCGACGTCGCACGGGACCGGCATCGACTCTCCGGTGATCGCGGACTGGTCGACGGCAGAGCGGCCGTCGACCACCGTCCCGTCGACGGGAATGCGGTCACCCGGCCGCACGATCGCGACCATGCCGGGCGCGATCTCCTCGATCGGCACCGTTCGCTCGACGCCGTCATCGCCCTTGATCACCACCGTCTCGGGCCGCAGGTCCATCAACGCGCGGATCGACGCCTCGGTGCGTCCGAGCGCGAACTCCTCGAGCACGTTGCCGAGCGAGAACAGGAACAGCAGGACAGCGCCCTCCCAGAAGGCCTGCACGGAGTAGGCGCCGGCGGCGGCGATCAGCATGAGCAGGTCGACGTCGAGCGAGCCATGGCGCAACGAGCCGATCGTGGTGCGCAGCGCGAACCTGCCGCCCGTGTCGAACGCCAGCGCCCAGATCGGCAGCGCCGCGTCGAACGAGAGGCGCTCGACAATCACGCCGATGATCAGGAGGAGGAGCGTTGCCGCGACGAACCCGATGGCGATGCGGTTGGGGGCATGTGCGAGCAGCGAGATCGTGTGGCTGATGCGCCGCGGTGCCAGCGCGTCGGCCAGCCGCCGCCCCAGCGGCTCCTTGCCGGCCAGACGCAGGTACGGACTCTCGAGCTGCAGGCGCAGCAACTCGGGATTCAGCTGGTCGGCGTCATAGGTGACCTCCACGAGGTCCGCCGCACGTCCGGGTGCGACGCCGATCACGTGCGGCACGAGCATCGCACGACGCTCGAT
>JBPCSK010000407.1:0-1471 GCA_051007275.1 Gaiellales bacterium
TCAATCCACCGCATACACCGACGCCGCGAAGCGATGTTCGGCGGGGCCGTCGACTCGAGCCCAGCGCGGTCCATTCGGAGCGAGCCATGCCCCAGACAGAGGATCCAGGACGACGGCGTCGGGGAACGCCGCCGCCAGGTCGGGCCGACGCGACAGCGTGTCGTGATCCACCAGCGCGATCCAGGCTCCACTGCTGAGCAGGCGCTGCCGCTCGTCGAGCGCAGCCTCCGTGCAGCGGCGTGAGAAGAGGACAGCGCCGTCGAGGCCAAAGCGCGCGGGGTGCAGCGCCGACAGCAGCATCGCTCGGCGCCGAGCCACGTCGGCGACGACGATCAGCACGCCCTCGCCAGACGCCGCGAGACGCGTGAGCTCCGCGATCGCACCTCCACCGCGCTCGTCGCGCATGTCGTCGATGGCCACGCCTTCGGCAAGCGGCGGCGCGGCGGGCGCCGACGGCTCGCGCAACGTCGCGCACGTCGCGTCGCACGGCGTGGTGCAGATTCCAGGCGCATCGCCATGCTCCTCTGGCAGCGGTTGGATCGTGCGGGCCACCAGCTCGACGCGCTCTGCGCCTTGCCAGACCGACCGCTCGATGCGCGCAGCGACATCCATGCGCGCCCCGCTCGCGAGCAGGTCGAACTGCTCCCCCATGCTCCATGCGACCGCACGACAGGACCCCGCGGCGGTGCGGACGCGCATGTCCACAAGGAGCCCCTCCGAGCCAATGCGACGGACATCGACGAGCTCGGCCGCGGGGATCAGGGCCGTAACCCCTGCATTTCCCATTCCGACGGGCTCGAGCCGCGCGAGATCGGCGGCGGTCTCCAGCGACACGTCGGTGAGCGCGACCACGGCATCGATGCGCTGCACCGGGCGCAGGTCGACTCCTGCCAGCATCGCGGTGGCGTGCTCGGCGAAGGCAGCCGCAAAGGCATCGACGTTCTCGGTGCGGACGGTCACGCCCGCCGCGGCACGATGGCCGCCCCAGCGCTCGAGGTGGACATCACACGCGGCGAGCCCGGCGTGGAGGTCGAACCCCTCGAGGCTTCGCCCGGAGCCCGAGCCAGATGCGCCATCGAGCGCGACGAGCACCGTGGGCCGCCGAACGCGCTCCACCACGCGCGACGCGACGATCCCGACGACGCCGGGATGCCAGCCGTCGGCAGCGAGCACGAGCCCGAGCTGGTCCTTGCGCGCCTCGGGCAGCTCCTCGTGCAGCGCGAGGGCCTCGCGGAGGATGCGATCCTCGATCGCCCGTCGGCGCCGATTGAGCCCGTCGAGGAGCTCCGCCAGCTCATGGGCCTCCTTCGGGTCACGCGTCATCATCAGCCGCAGGGCCGCGTCGGCGTGCTCGAGGCGACCGGCGGCGTTCAGGCGCGGACCGACGCGGAAGCCGATCGCGCCGGCGTCGATCACGCGGGCGTCGACCTTCGCGATGCGCAGCAGCACCTCGAGTCCGAGACGCCTGCCC
>JBPCSK010000408.1:0-4356 GCA_051007275.1 Gaiellales bacterium
GTCCTCATCGGAGATCGCGCAGACGATCCAGGTCACGTCGTGATTGCCGATCAGCCCGCGCAGGGCGGAGACGAGACCGCCGCCGCCGCGCAGCGCGACGCGCTCGCCATCGATCCGCGCGTACTGGATCGGACCGCGATTGGAGACGACGGTGAGGCGATGCCGGTCGCGTGCCATGTCACGAATGTAGCGTGGATCCGGCGGCGGGCAGTGCGACCCGGACTACGACGGGTCGTCGGCGCGCAGCTCGAGGCGGAACGACTTGCGTGCGCCCGCCTGGTCGAGCACGAGGCGTCCGCCCATGCGGACGGCCAGCTCCGACGCGATCGCGAGCCCCAGTCCCGAGCCCTCGCCGGCGCGCGTGCCGCGGGAGAACCGCGTGAAGATCGCGGCGACCTCCTCGTCGGGGATCGGCGGACCCGAGTCGCTCACCACGATCGCGGCCAGCAGCGGCCCGTCCTCCGTCGTCACGTGGATCTCGACGCCGGCGGGGTTGTGCCGCATCGCGTTGTCGATCAGCACGCGGGTGATCTGCCCGATGCGCGCCTCGTCGCCGACGGCCATCGCCGGCGACGCCTCGACGGTGAGGGCGGCGCCGCGCTGCGCGGCCAGCGGCGTGAGATCGCCGACGATCCGCTCGGCGACGGCGGCCAGCTGGATCGGCTCGTGCTCCATCGGCACCTTGCCGGCGTCGAGACGTGACAGATCGAGCAGATCCGTCGCGAGCTTCGTCAGGCGATCGACCTGATCCTGCATCGTCGCGAGGAACTGCGCGCGCACGGCCTCATCCTCCTCGTCCATCAGCAGCTCGAGGAACCCGGACAGCGCGAACACGGGCGTGCGCAGTTCGTGCGAGGCGTTGGCCACGAACGTGCGGCGGGCAGCGTCGGTGGCGGCGATCTCGTCGCGCATGCGGTCGAGCGCAACGGCCAGGTCGCCGATCTCGTCCTTGCCGCGGTCGAGGATCGGCTCATCGAGTCGGCCCGAGCTGATCTGGCGCGCGGATCGCTCGAGGCGCCGCAGGCGCCGCGTCAGGAGCGCGGCTGCGAGCACGCCGATGACCACGGCGAGCGGTACGGCGATCAGCGCGCCGAGCAGGCTGCGGCGGATCGTGAGGCGCACCGCGGCGTCCACGTCATCGAGCTTGGAGGAGAGCACGACCACGTAGCCGGTGCCGCCGATCTCCATCGGATACGCCGCCTCCGCCAAGCGGCCGCCACCGCTGCCGACGGTGCCCTTCTGCACGCCGCTGTGCGCTGCGGCGGCGAGCGCGATCGGGCTCGGCTGGCGCGGCGCCATCGCGGTGACGGGCACCAGCTGCGTGGGGCTCAGGGCCTGGTAGACGGCGGCATCGGTGTTCGTCAGCTGGCCGTAGGCGGCGGTCACGGCGTCCGTGTCGGGCGTTCCGGCCACGCCGGTCAGCGCGTTCTCGAAGTTCGACTGGAACGTCGGTGCGCTCTGCGTTGCCGCGCGCGCCACGGTGTCGACGCGGTTGGCGACGAGGCTCTCGTCGAGCTTCGGCAGGACGAGCAGGGCCGTCAGCGCGAGCGCGAGGACGATCACGATCAGGAGCAGCAGTCCCAGCCAGACCGTCAGCCGCCGGAACGGGAAGACGCGATCGACGAGCCAGTCCATGCTAGCCCTCGAAGCGGTAGCCGACGCCGCGCACCGTCTGGATGCGGGTCGGGCTGGCGGGGTCCAGCTCGATCTTCTCGCGCAGGTGGCGCACGTGCACGTCGACGGTGCGCGGCTCGCGGAAGTCCGACGAGCCCCAGACGGCATCGAGCAGCTGGTTGCGGCTGAACACCCGGCCGGGGCTGAGGATCAGCGTCGAGAGGATCTCGAACTCCACGTACGTCAGGTCGACGACGACGCCATCGACCGACGTCGTGTGGCGGACGCGGTCCACGACCACCCCGGCGCGCTCGATGCGCTCCTCGGCGGCGGGGGCGTCGGCCTCGGCGACGGGTGCGGTCATCGCGGCGCGACGCAGGATCGCCTTCACGCGGGAGCGCAGCTCGCGCATGCCGAAGGGCTTCGTGATGTAGTCGTCGGCGCCGAGCTCCAGACCGATCACCTTGTCGACCTCGTCGTCGAGGGCGGTCAGCATGATGATCGGCACCGTGGAGGAGATGCGGATCTCCTTGCAGACGTCGTGGCCGGAGCCGTCGGGCAGCATCACGTCGAGCAGCACCGCGTCGGGCGTGTCGCCGTGGAAGGCGGCGAGACCGCTCGCGCACGTGCCTGCCACGACGACGCGGTAGCCGTCGCGCTCGAGGGCGTGGAGCAGCAGCTCCTGCAGCGACTCCTCGTCATCGATGATCAGCACCACAGGCTGCGTCTGCACGCCTCAATGCTACCGTCAGCAGGCCTGTGGACCGCCAGCGCGCCAGCATGCAAACGGCTGCACGGCCCCGCGATCGTGCTGGGCGCGCGCTGCGCATTGCCTTCTTCGCGCCGCCGCTGATCGCCCTCGTGATCCTGCTGATCAGCGTGCGCACGCCGCTGGGCCCGTCCGCGACGATCGCCGTCGCGCCGAGCTTCGACGGGCCGCAGGCCGCGGCCTACGCGCGCCGGCTCGCGGAACGGACCCCTGATCGGGCGCCCGGGACGCTGACGGCGCGTCAGGCTGCCGACCAGGTCGCCGGGTCGCTCGCCGAGGCGAGCGGCGAGCCGGTGCACCGCTCCGCGTTCCGCGCGCCGGGGGCAGCGGGGAGCGACGTGAAGATGGAGAACCTCTGGGTGGTCGAGCAGGGCTCGTCCCGCGAGGCGATCGTGCTGATCGCCAACCGTGACGACGTCTCGCCCGGCCCGGGTCTCGACGACAACGCGACCGGCACGGCGGCGCTCGTCGAGCTCGCCCGCGACCTCTCCGGCGTGGAGCGGGCCCGTGGCCTCGTGCTCGCGTCCACCGATGGCGGCACCGTCGGGCAGGCAGGGAACGAGCACCTGCTTTCGTCATTGCGGGCGAGCGGGATCCGCCCGGTCGCCGTGGTCTCGCTGAATTCGATCGGCGGCCCGACCGGCACCCTGCCGATCCTGTTTGCCGGGACGGGTGGCGTCCGCACCCCGGAGGTGCTGGTGAAGGGCCTGGAGGAGACCCTGCAGACGCAGCAGGATGCGGGCGCGGCGTCGCCGCAGAGTCCGATCCTGCAGGTGCTCGACCTGATCGCGCCGATTGAGCCATCGGGCGCCCAGGTGCCATTCCTCGATGCCGGCGTCGCCGCGATCCAGCTCGGCAGCGGCAGCGGCGGGGTGGGCACCGAGGCGATCAGCGACGCGCGGCTCGGTGCCGTCGGCTCGGCGATCGGCACGCTGCTCGTGCGCCTCGACGCGGAGCCGCGCCCCGCACCGCCGAGCGGTGCCTACATCGCCGTCTCCGGCCGCGTCATCCCGGGCAAGGCGATTGCGCTGCTCGCGATCGCGCTGCTGATCGGCCCGCTCTATGCCGTCGGGCGTCGCCTGCTGCAGGGCGGCAGCCCGTCGCGGGCCGGCTGGAGCGCCGCGCTGACGGTGGCCGTCGTCGGCGCCGTGCCGGGCATCGCGACCGTCCTGATCGCCCGTGCCGCGAACCTGGCGGGCGGCATCGATACGCCGCCCGGTTCCGGCTGGCCACGCGCCGGCCTGCTCACGGTTGCGCTCGTCGTGCTCGCGGCGCTGCTCTTCTTCGCCCTTGCCGTGGTCCTGCTGCTGCGCCGCCGCGCGGTCGCGATACCGCTGGTCGCTGCACCGGCGATTGGCCTGATCGCCGCGGCGCTGCTCCTCGCTGGCAGCCCGGCCTCGGTGCTGATCGCGGCACCGGCGCTCTGGCTGTGGACGCTGGCGACGCGCCCGGTCGAGCTGCTGCCGCGCGTGGCGTGGGCGCTCGGGCCGGTCGCCGTGATGGGGCTCCTGATCTTCCTGCTGCGCGGCGCCGATCTGGCGACGCTGATCGGCGCGGCCGGCACGGGCGCGCTGCCCGCCGCGCTCGTCGTGGGCGGCGCGGTGCTGATCGGCGCCGGCGCGGTGGGGGTGTTCGCGGAAGTCGCATAGGGCGCGCGCGACGACGGGTTCTGCAGCGCCCTCGTGCGCGATGCACGGGCCCCGGGCGTGCGAGTTGGATTGGTCCGAGGCGGATCAGCGGTGCCGTGGGGTCAGACCCCTCTGCACCGCCCAGCAGCGCGTTCCTGCGATCTCGGTGGATCGACGGTGCGCCGGGGCCAGACCCCTCGGTGGGGTTCCACCCCGGTGGACATGCCCCGCCCGCGCGCCTGAGCTGTGCAGGCGCGCGGGCGGGATCAGCCGTCCATGGCTCAGGCGCTCGGGCGGGTCATGTCCACGGGGACGACCCACTCGGCGTACTGCTCGGGCGTCAGC
>JBPCSK010000409.1:0-3924 GCA_051007275.1 Gaiellales bacterium
CAAGTCCTGGAGCTACGTGCGGTTGATGCGTTTGGCTTTGCCATAGGCCTCGGGCCGGCGGGGCGGATCCCGAGATGCGTGCTTCGTGATGTGCGAACAGGTCACGCGTCACGCCTGCTTCCGCATAAAGCTGTGTGTCATCGGTCATCAACGCGCGTATCGTGATGCCGAAGCAGGCGAAATGGTTGATGCGACGCTGGATGAAGTCAGCGCTCGTTACAACGGTTACTGAGGTTCTCAACAGTTGGTAGGTCTGCTGGTGGAGCTTCGGCTTGCCAACGAGTCTGGCTCCAAGCAGGGAGCCTCCCAACCGTCTACAACCGCTCTAGGAATTACAACTCGTTGATCGTCGTGTACGAGATCGTGTGCCTGACCCAGCCGTTCTTCACCACGATCTCGTCGACGCCCCGGGCGCCGGCGAAGCGGCCGGTGCCGCCCGTGATCGCACGGGTGAAGGTGACGGCGTTGGCAAGCGGGTTCGTCCCGATCGTGTTCTCCTGCAGACCCGACGACAGCAGCTGGCCGCTGGGGAAGCTGAATACCGAGCTCAGCAGCACGGACATCGTGGACGAGCTCATCCCGACGGCGGTGCTGGTGGCCGCGCCCGAGCCGATGCGCTTGCCCGCGAGGTTGAACAGCGCCGACTTCTCGTACGCGAACATGTCGCCCATCACCGGGGCAGCAGCGGGATCGCCGGTCATCTTGACCTGATGCCACGGTCGCGACTTGAACGTCAGCGTGTGCGTGGTGGAGGCGGCGGTAGGAGCCGCGGCGAACGCGAGCAGTGCGAGGGAGATCAGTGCGATGCGGCGCATAGGATGCTCACGTTCCGGGGAGGTACATCGTCAGCTCGAAGTAGACCCAGTCGCCCTTGTACCGAACGACGTCCTCGCCGCGAGCACCCATGTACTTGCCCGTGCCACCGACGATCGCGCGCCGCCACACCTCACCATTCTTGAGCGGCACCGGCGCGTTGAAGTGCCCGGGGGCGTAGAGCGTCTCGTAGATCGCGTTGCCGCCGCTGAAGTAGAGGTTGACGGTGCTGTACGCCATCGACGTCGCCGCGCCGGCCTCGCCCGAGATGATGCTCGTGAAGACACCACGCTGGCCGACCTTGCGGCCCTGCAGGTTGAAGAGGCTGACGGGCTGGTAGACGACCATGTCGCCCGCGCCCATGCCGCCGCCGTCGTTGTTCATGTCCATCTTGATCGGCGTCGCCGGATGGCTCTTGAACTTCAGCACGAGCTTCCGATCGGCCAGCGCCGGGGCGGTGAGAATGCCAAGTGCCGCCAGGGTTGTCACGAAGATTCCGATTCGCCTTTTCATGGTCATTCTCGCTTCTTCGACCGTGGCCAAGTACGCCACGCAGATTCCAAGCCGAGCACGGTGCGCGCGCCCAGTACATTAGGCATCGTATATCGCCGGCTGACAAAAGGACCAGTACCCCGATGGACATGAGCATGACGAACTACAACGAGTACGCGCTGCTCTGGGGCGCCGCGATCGTCTCGTGGCTGATCGTCGGCGTCCGCGTCATGGGGCTGTGCCGCACGAGCGGTGTGGCGCACGGCTGGCTCGCCTTCGTCCCGGTCGCCAACTTCATCGTCTGGGCCCGCCTCGCCGGCGCGAACCCGTGGCTCGTGCTCACGTGGATCTTCCCGCCGCTCGGCGCCATCCTGTCGTTCGTCTGGCTCTACCGCATCTCGCGCCACACGCTCTCGACGACACCGTGGTTCTGGTTCTACCTCGTGATCAAGCTGATCACGTTCGCCGTCATCCCCATCGGCGGCACCGCGAGCTACCTCATCTCGCTCGTCGGCACGCTCGTCGTGATCGGCGCACTCTGGATCATCTTCGATCCCGCCAAGCCGATCCGCACGGCCGCTCGCTCCTAGCGGACAGGCGGGCGTAGCGGACACCACATCCGCCCGGGTGAAGTGACCGAGACAGCGGGCCATCAGTGAGGGAACGACCCCGAGTTGGCAAGCGGCTGACGACGGGATGACCTCGAGGTGGCTCGGTCCGAAAGGACCGATTCACCTCGAGGTCATCCCGTCGCCTCGGCAGTCCAACCCAGCAGGATCACCTGACCTCTACCCCCGGCGGCACTCGCCCCGAGCGCACAGCCAGCCGCTCAACCCACCGCACGGAGATATTCAATTCCGCCGCAACTTCCTCGCGCGACATCCCAAGCAGGAGACACCGGTCCACGTCGTACCGCTTCCAGTCTCGCTCATTGAGCGGAGGCTCTGGACGATCCGTGCGCATCACCCAGGACGTGAGCGACGCGGATGTCGGGGCGCTCAGGAATCGCCGGACCTCCTCCGCTCGCAGCCAGTCCGGAACCTCCTCATAGCCAGCCAGCGCGCGAAACGACCCCCACCGCCAGTCCGCCGGATGAGAGCAGAGTCCGGCCTTCACCGGATTCGTCGGGATGTAGCGGAG
Source organism: Gaiellales bacterium (assembly GCA_051007275.1). GTDB lineage: Bacteria > Actinomycetota > Thermoleophilia > Gaiellales > F1-60-MAGs149 > F1-60-MAGs149. The sequence goes on from JBPCSK010000409.1 coordinate 2,446, forward strand.
GCATGACGCGAGGTGCCCCTCGTCGCGGATGGTGATCGCGCGATGCGGAGACGAGAACAATCGACCCCTGCGGTGTCGATCGGCATTGCGTTCGAGCGCCATGCGGAGGTGCAGTCGCTGCAGACCTGCTGACAGGCTGCAGTCTGGCGTGGAGAGCAGCAGGTGGTAGTGCGTGCCCATGAGCACGTGGCACCAGACGTCCCATGAACGCTCTTCTGCCTCGATGGCAAAGAGCTGATCGAAGTACGTCATCCAGCCCGAGTCGGGGAAGAGCCTGTCGCGATGGACACTGTTCGCGATGACGTGCATCAGCTCATGGGGACGCTCGTGGCGGCGGGGATTAGTCATGGGGTGTGACTCCGAGGCGACGGGATGGCCTTGCTAACGACAGTTCGCCTCCGAGGCGACGGGATGACCTCGAGGTGAATCGGTCCTTTCGGACCGAGCCACCTCGAGGCCTTCCCGTCGTCAATGCCGCTCTGCCTGTGCTGGTCGACTCTGGGTTCGACCAGAGCGCCTTCATCCACGGTGGGGTGGCGGACGGGTCGTAGCGGAAGCGCAGGGCCGGGGCCGTGTCGGCCGCGATCAAGGTGAAGGTGCTCCACGGGAGGCGGCCGAGGTCGACGTTCCAATTATCGAGGGGCATGTCGATGCCCTCGCGGGTGAAGCCGTTGGCATGCGAGCCCGCGGCGCGAAAGATCGTCGGATGGTCGCTGATTGGATGCCAGCCCGGATCGGCGGTGACGACCACGCCGCCCGCGCCCGCCGACCAGCCGCGCGCCACGCCCACGAGGCCCTGATGCGCCGTCACGCGCGCGGCGGGCTCGCCGTCGTCGGGGATGCGAACGATCATGCCCTCCCAGTCGTCGCGATGGTCGCCCGGCGCGCTGCCGAGCGGGACATGCAGGGTCTTGGAATCCGGGTAGTAGAACCAGTACTCGACGTACGTCACACCACCATCCGACGCACCGTGCGACGCACCACCCGCTACACCGCTCAACACCCCGTTCGACACACCACCACTCGACGCACTGCCCGGGACACGCACCAGGTGCGTGAAGATCGTCGGACGGCCCGTGCCGAATGCCGCGCACCACGGCCGGCGACACACGCCCGGGTCGGACGGCACCGCCGCGTCCTCGCCGAAGCGATCGCGCTCCAGGATCATCGTCGGGGCGTACCGGCGGATCACCGGACCGTACGGATCGCTGCGCAGCGCCCAGCGGTCGTCCCGGCGATCGGGGCGATGCCCCGGGATCGATTCGATCAGGTGGCGGCGAATCGCACCACCGTCGGCACCCGTCGCCACGACCATCAGCGCCGACAGACCGAACGCAACGCCGAGCAGGACGAGAAGCTCGAATGTGGCCTTGCCGCGTCGCATGCCCGCACCCTGCCAACGACCAACGCGCTGGCGAGCGATGCAAACGACCGACAACCACCCGGACTCGCGCGCGACGCCGACGCATCAGCGCACCC
>JBPCSK010000410.1:0-1341 GCA_051007275.1 Gaiellales bacterium
CGCGGAACGAGCGCGGCCACGGAGTCGATCGCGACGACATCGAGTCCGCCGGAGCGAATCAGCATCTCGGCGATCTCGAGCGCCTGCTCGCCGTTGTCCGGCTGCGACACGAGCAGGTTGTCGATGTCGACGCCGATGTTGCTGGCGTAGACCGGGTCCATGGCGTGCTCGGCGTCGATGTAGGCGCAGATGCCGCCATTGCGCTGGGCCTCGGCCACGACGTGCATGGCGAGCGTGGACTTGCCGGAGGACTCCGGGCCGAAGATCTCGACCACGCGGCCGCGGGGCAGGCCACCGACGCCGAGCGCGAGGTCAAGTCCGAGGCAGCCCGTCGAGATCGCCGCCACCGGGGCGCGCTCATCGTCGCCGAGGCGCATGACCGCACCCTTGCCGTACTGCTTCTCGATCTGCGCAAGCGCTGCGCCGACGGCCTTCTCTTTCTCGCTCATGGTGACCTCCTGCCGGCCGCGCCGGAATGGGATGAATGCGTCGCTTCGGTGCCCTCAGTATGGCCACCGAACCGGACGCGCTGACGTGTCTGATGCGCGTGAGTCGCGCGCGCTGACGCGATGCTTACGCGCGGATTGCGTCGTCGGCGAGCAGGAGTCGCACGAGGTGCAGGGCGGCGGTCGCGGAGTTGGTCCGCACCGCCTCGCGATCACCGGGGAAGCGGCGCTCCAGGGTCTCCACCGCACCGTGCGGTCCCGCCACGGCCACGTGCACGAGGCCGACGGGCTTCTCCGCCGTGCCGCCATCGGGGCCGGCAATGCCCGTCACGCCGATACCCACGTCGCAGCCGAGCCGCTCGCGCGCGCCCTCGGCCAACGCGAGCGCGACCTCGGCGGAGACGGCGCCGTGCGCGGCGATCAGCGCGGGCGGTACGCCCACCTGCTCGCTCTTGATGTCATTGGCGTACGCCACGATGCCGCCGCGCAGCGTGGCGGACGCGCCGGCCACCGAGCCGAGCCGGGCGCTGATCATCCCTGCCGTGCAGCTTTCGGCGGTGCCGATCGTGAGGCCGCGCTCGATCAGGGTCTCCACCACCCGCTGCTCCACCGTGCGGTCGTCCTGCGCGTAGACCGCGTCACCGAACTCGGCGACGAGCCCGTCGGCCAGCCGATTGCCGGCCTCCCGCGCCGCGGGCGGGAATCGCACGACGACCTCCACTTCGAGGCGCGTGGCGCAGATCGACGTCTCGGTGCCGTGATCGTCGCCGCCGAGCTGATCGAAGGCCCGCGCCACGGTCGACTCCGGGGTGCTCCAGATGCGGAGGATGCGGCGTTCGAGCTGCGCGCCGAGGATGTCGGCCAGGGCCGGATGCGCGAGGGCGCGGCTCCAGAC
>JBPCSK010000411.1:0-9967 GCA_051007275.1 Gaiellales bacterium
CGTCCAACGCCGCAAGCCCGGCAGACGCGCCGAGACGACGTCGCCACGCGCGAGGACGCCGAGCGCACCCCGGCTCGCGGCGGTGCTGACCCGGTAGAGCCTGGGCCTGCTCCAGACCGCCGCCCAGAGGGCGAAGGCGATCTGCTCGCGGCGCGGCACCGCTCCGGCGGCGTCGCGCTGCCGGCGCAACCCGACGAGCAGATCATGGAGCGGAATGCGCACCGGGCAGATGTCGTCGCACGCGCCGCACAGCGTGGTCGCCTGAGCAACCTCACCACCCTCTGCCTGACCGCGAAACAGCGGCGTCAGGACGGCGCCGATAGGACCCCCGTAGACCCAGCCGTACGCATGACCGCCGACCTGCCGGTAGACCGGGCAGACGTTCTGGCACGCGCCACAGCGGATGCAGTGCAGGGCCTCTTCGAACTCGCCGCCGAGCAGCGCGCTGCGACCGGCGTCGAGCAGCACGACGTGCGTCTGCTCGGGGCCATCGGGCTCATCCGCACGGCGCGGGCCGCCCGTGACGGTCACGTAGGTCGTAATCTGCTGTCCCGTCCCATGGCCGGTGAGCAGCGGCAGGAGCACGGCGAGGTCGCGTCGGCGCGGGATGAGCTTCTCGATCCCGACGAGCGCGATGTGCACGCGCGGCACGGCGGTCGTCAGGCGCCCATTGCCCTCGTTCGTGACCAGCAGCACCTCGCCGGTCTCCGCGATCAGGAAGTTTCCGCCGCTGATACCGCCATCTGCGGTCAGAAACGCGTGCCGCAGCCCGGCACGGGCGAAGGCGGTGAGCGCCTCGGCCTCGTTGGGCAGGTCCTCCCCGGCCATCTCGGAGAAGAGCGCATGCACCTCGTCCTTGGTGCGATGCAAGATCGGTGCGATGACGTGCCCTGGTCGATCGCCCATCGCCTGCACGACGAACTCGCCGAGGTCGGTCTCGTACACGTCTACTCCCGCTCCCTCGAGCGCGGAGTTCAGCGATACCTCCTCGGACGCCATCGACTTGGACTTGACGACGCTCTCGATGCCCTCCTGCGTGCAGATCCCGGCGATGATCCGCCGCGCCTCGGCTTCATCCGCGGCGTAGTGCACGATCGTGCCGTTGGCCTCAGCGCGGTTAATCCACTGATCGAGATAGTCGGGCAGATTGGCGATCGCGTGCGCGCGGATCTGCCGCCCCTGATCGCGGAGTCCGTCGTGATCGACGCCCGCGAACTTCTGCCAGGTGAGACTGGCGGCGTGGTCGGTCGCGTTGGCGATCGCCCGACGCGCGAAGGGACGCGCCATCGTCTGGTCGGCTCGCTCGCGGAAGCTCGTCGTGGGTAGGTCGAAGGCACCAGGCTGGTGCGCTGGCGCAGCCCACCCAGGCGGCAGTGGGGTACCGCCGACCTCCTCACGCACGCTCACGCGAGTGCCTCCGCGAGGACGGTGGCCAGATGAACCGCGCGCACGGGACTCCCCTCGCGCGACAGGCGGCCCCCGAGCTGCAGCAGGCAACCGGGATCCGCCGAGACGAGCAGGTCGACACCTGCGGGACCAAGCTCGTCCAGCTTGCTCTCCGCCATGGCGACAGAGACCTCGGGATAGCGCACGGCGAACGTGCCGCCGAAACCGCAGCAGCGCTCAGCACCGGGCAGCTCGACCAGCTCGACTCCGTCGATCGCGGCCAGCACGTCACGCGGAGCCTGCTTGATGCGCAGCTCGCGGAGCATGTGGCAGCTGTCGTGGTAGGCGACGCGGGCCGTGAGCCGCGGCTGCAGTGCCGAGATCGCCGCGGACTGCTCTGCGAGGAAGGACGAGAGCTCGCGCACACGTCGTGCCACCCGCAGCGCGGCGTCCGCATCGCTCGTGCCGTGGAAGACCTCGCGCCAGTGCAGGCGCACCATGCTCGTGCACGAGCCCGACGGGACGAGCACGGGATCCGACGACCCATCGTCCAGGGCGCGCAACGTGGCTCGCGCGACGGCGCGCGCCGGAGCGTCGTGCCCGCTGTTGAATGCCGGTTGACCGCAGCAGGTCGCGCCTCGTGGGTGACGCACCGACAACCCGAGTCGCGTCAGCACCGTCGTGGCATCGTCCACTGTCTGCTGCGCGACCACATCGCCGAGGCAGGTCGGAAACAAGACGACAGACGGCACCCCGACATGATCCGCGATCACCCCCCACGTGTCCACGTAGACGGGCCGGGGCCGGGACGAGCACGAGGTGACTGCGACCGGCAGGCGACGCGAGCGAAGCGCGAGGGCTCGCCCACCGAGGTGGACGAGCCCTGGCGTTCCCCCACTCTTGATTCGCAGGCTCGAAGGCGACGGATCAGCGGAAACTGACTATCCGCGCGTCGAGCGCGGTGGCCCCGGCCGCGGTCGCACGCAGCGGATTGATCTCCACCTCGGCGATCTCCGGATGCGCGAGCAATAGGTCCCCAAGGCGCACGGCGATCGCGGCGACGGCGCGACAGTCGACGGGATCCTGGCCACGAGCGCCATCGAGCAGCGGGAATGCACGGAGGGTGCGCATCAGGGCGGCGAGATGATCGACGTCGGTCGGCACCGGCGCAATCACGACGTCGTCGAGAACCTCCACGAACACGCCGCCGACGCCGATCAGCACGACCGGGCCGAAGGCGGGATCACGCTTCGCACCGACGACGAGATCGACGCCGCCCGAGGCGGCCATCTGCTCGACCCAGATGCCGTCGAGCACGAGGCCGGAGGCCTCCTCCACGCGATGCCTCATCGTCGTGAAGGTCTCTGCGGCGATCTCGGGCGAGGCGATGCCGAGCACGACACCACCTGCATCGGTCTTGTGCAGCAGCTCCGCAGCCACGGCCTTCATGGCGGCGGGAGTACCCACGGACGTGATCGCCGCAGCGGCTCCCTCAGCCGTCGTCGCGAGCTCGCCCGCGGGGAAGCTGATGCCGAGCCCGGCGAGCACCTCGCGCGCCTCGGGATACGCGGGTCGGTCGCTGATGGTGCGCGCAGGCACCGGACCGGGCGCGCTCACAGAGACAACGGGCGGGCGATCCAGGAGCGTCAGCGCGGTGACCGCGTTCTCGATGCGCGAGAACACGGGCACATCGACCTCGCGGAGACGACGGATGGTGTCGTTGCCGCTGGCCTCTTCCATCGACTGGACGACGACGGGTTTGCCGGTCTCGTCGCTGCTCCGCGCGATCGCCTCGGCGACCTCCATCTCGAGGGGGCCACACTCCGGGTGGTATGCGCCATAGCCGCCGAAGTACCCGGTCATGAGGACCGCGTCGACCTCAGGGGCACGCAGCATCACATCGACGAGACCGTGGAAGTGCCAGAGCACCGACGCATCGGCGCCTGCGAGGTCGACCGGGTTGTTCGGTGCGTTGTGCTTGAGGAACGGCTGCAGCGCGTCCTGCGTCGCCTGCGAGAACGTCGCCATCTGGAGCCCGGACTCGATCACGGTGTCACTCGAGACCACGCCATGTCCTCCACCATCGGCGACGATGCCGATCCGTCGCCGGCCGAGGCTCTTCCCGGTACGCAGGGTCGACACGGCGTCGACGAACGCGCCGGGCGAGTCGACGACCACGGCTCCCGCATCGCGGCAGATGGCGCGCAGGACGCGGGATTCGGCAGCGAGGTTGCCCGTGTGCGACGCGGCGGCGTGGGCGCCGGCCGACGTGCGACCGCCGGCGAACAGCACGACCGGCTTGATCGCGGCCGCCTCACGCACGGCGTCCGCGAAGTCCAGGCCGTCCTTCGGCGATTCGACGTAGGCGCCGACGACCTTGGAGGCATCGTGGTGGGCGAAGTCGCGGATGATGTCGGCGAGCGTGAGGTCGGCCTGATTGCCCACGCTGGCGAACCGCGTGAGCCCCTGCCCCGAGCGTTCGAGGAGTAGCGCGACCTCGAGCGCGAGGTTGCCGCTCTGGGTGGCGAAGGCCAGGTCGCCGGAGGGGAACGTGCCGCCGTAGACGTTGAGCTTGCCGTGGTCGTCGTACAGCCCGAGGCAGTTCGGACCGAGCAGGACGGCACCGGCGGCGCGGACCTCCTCGACCATTGCCTCCTGCACCGCGAGGCCCTCCGCGCTGGTCTCGCCGAAGCCGGACGTGATGATGACGATCGCCTTGGCGCCGAGCGCGAGCGATTCGGTCACGGCCTGCGGCACGCCGGGAGCCGGGACCACGATGACTGCCAGGTCGATGCGTGCGTCGACATCGGCAATCGACGTCTGCGCGGGAATGCCGTAGAGCTCGCCACCGCGCCGGTTGACGAAATGCGTCGCCCGGCGCTCTCGCGAGTCGGCGAAGGACTTGGTCACCCAGCCGCCCCACTTGAGGGCGTCCTCGGTCGCTCCGACGAGCAGGACGCTCTGCGGCTCGAACATGGGCGCTAGGTCTCGGCGCTGGCTCACGTGATCTCCCGGGTGTCGACGGCGAGGGTCGCGGCCACGCCGCGCTTGACAAGGGCGTTGGCGACGATCAGACGCTGAATCTCCGACGTGCCCTCCCAGATGCGATCGACGCGCAGCTCGCGCAGCAGGCGTTCCGCCGCGTTGCGCCGCATGTACGCGCGCCCGCCCCACGTCTGCACGGCGCGATCGGCGCAGACGTAGGCGCGCTCGCTGGCGAACAGCTTCGCCATGCTGGCGCGGGCGTGCACGAGCTTCGGAGCGGCACCGTCATCGAACATCTGCGCGCACTGGTACGTCAGCAGCCTCGCGGCGACGCAATCGGCGGCGGAGTCCGCGAGCGGGAAGCTGACGCCCTGGAACTCCATGATCGGCTGGCCGAACTGCTGGCGTTCCGTCGCCCAGCCGACTGCCTCGTCGAGCAGGCGCTGCATCGCGCCGACGCAGCGGGCTGCGATATGAATGCGCTCCTCCACGAACCAGGCGTGCTGGCCCGCGCCGCCTTGGCCGATCTGGCTCGGCCCACCGAGGACCGCGCTCTCCGGCACGACGCAATCGAGGCGGTAGGTCGGGTGTCCATCGGGGAAGACGTGCGTGAACAGCGGGTCGTCGACGATCTCCACGCCGGGGCACGGGAGGTCGACCAGGAACAGCGTCGGCAGACGGGAGCCGCCATCGATCACGTTGGCCATCACGATCAGGTAGTCGGCGTGATCGCCGCTGGTCACGAACCACTTCTCCCCGCGAATCCGGAAGCCGCCGTCGACGCGTTCTGCGATGGCCTTGATGCCGGAGGCGTCGGAGCCGGCGTCGCGCTCGGTGACCGCGTAGGCATCGGCACGCTCGCCCGCCAGCGTTGGCTTCAGATAGGTCTCGATCTGATCCGGCGTGCCAAGCGCGAGCACGTTGTACCCACCGCCCATCAGCCACCAGAGGCCGTTGGTGATGCGTCCGAGCTCCTCATGGACGATGACGTGCTCCAACATCTTCCACCCCTGGCCCCCGTGCTCAGGGGCGTGATTGCCGCCGATCAGGCGCAGCTCGCGCGCGAGCCGGCGGATCTCCGCCTTGACGTCCGCCGGGACAATGCCGCCGGCCTCCTCGGCCGCAACCTCATGCGGGATGAGCGCGTCTGCGAAGGCCCGGGCGCGCTCACGCAGATCGTGCTGTTCCGGGGTCAGCGAGAAGTCCATGCGCGCCTCTGGTCAGTCGTCGCTGAGGACGATCAGCCCGTCGAGCGCCACGCCGGAGCCGTCGCGGATGACGAGCGGGTTGACGTCGATCTCGGTGACGCGCGGGAAGTCATGGGCCACGCGACCCAGAGCGACGAGCGTCTCGGCCACGATGGTGATCTCCGCATCGGCGAGCCGATGCTGCAGCGGCCCCACGGAGCGCACGAGACGCTCGGCGTCGGACTGCGAGATCGGCCCGAGTCCCGCACGCGCGGTGTCGCCGACGGCCTCTGCCCACGAGCCGCCCACCCCGACGACCACGACGGGACCGTAGAGCGGGTCGCGCACGAGCCCGCACAGCACCTCGGCACCGCCACGGATCTCCTCGCAGACCAGCACTGGCGCACCGATCTTCTCGGCAGCCGCAGCCGCGCGCTCTGGATCGGTGCAGCCGAGGATCACGCCACCGTACTTCTCCTTGTGGGCGGGCCCGTCGACCTTCACCACCACCGTGGCGTTGATCTCGGCCGCCGCCGCGCGCGCCTCTGCCGGCGTGGCCGCGCGGAGCTCTCGTGGTGCGCGCACGCCGTAGCGCCCGAGCACCGCCTTGGCGTCCGCCTCGGCCAGGTGACCGGCCGCTCGCTCGAGCTCGGGGCAGTCGGATGCCTCCCAGGGCGCCGGCGCCTCGGGCTTCGTGGGACGCCACTGCGCGGCCCGTGCGACGGCACGCATGCCCATGCCGGCGCCAATCAGCACGGGCACCCCGCCGCGGGCGGCGTTGAGCACGGCTGTGTCCGACGGGTCCGAGACCGCAGTCGAGAGCACCGCGCAGAATGCATCCGTCTCGAGCGCCACGTCGGCCATCGTCGCGCAGGCATGCTCGGCGTTATCGCGCTCGCCGTTCGTGAACCGCCACGACTGATCGATGTTGATGATCACGTTGTCGACCTCTGGATGACGGGCGCAGCGACGCACGATGTCGGGAACGATCTCCGCAGGCTCGCCGAAGGCCCAGTAGTCAATCGGGTTGTGCACGCCATGGAACGGCCAGGCGGCATCGATCTCTGCGGCGAGGTCGGTCGGCAGCGTCATCAGGGGCATTCCCGCCGCATCGGAGACGTCGGCGACCAGCTCCGACTCACCACCGGAATTGGTCAGCAACACGGTTCGCGGCCCACGCGGCCGGCGCGGGGTTCCGAGCACCTCAAGCTGCTCCAGCCAGTCGCCGTAGTCGTCGACGCGGATGGCGCCGTACGAGCGGCACAACGCGTCGAAGGATCGATCCGAGCCGACGATGGCTCCCGTGTGCGCCATCGCATTGCGGGCGGCCACCTCGGACCTCCCAACCTTGAGGATCACCACCGGCTTGCCCGCGTCAGCGGCTCGCTCCAGCGCGGCACGGAATGCCGCGGGGCGCCGCACCGCCTCGAGGAAGAGCCCGATGGCACGCGTACGCTCGTCCTCGACGTGGAAGGCGAGCCAGTCCGCGGCATCCCGGCTCGTCTCCGAGCCGATCGAGACGACGCTGCGGAAGCCGACGCGCGGTCCCAGTGCCAGCACGGCCTCGCCGATCGAGCCGGAGCCCACGATCGCGGCCACGCCACCGTCGCGGAAGCCCGGGCAGATCGTGCCCATCCACGGCGAGGGGCGCTCCGGCACGGCAATGCCCATGCAGTTGATGCCCACGCAGACCGCGTCGGCCGCGAGCAGGCGCTCGCGAACGGCGGCACGGGCGACGTCGCCCTCCTCCCCCGCCGCCTCAGCGCCGAGACCGGGAATCGAGAAGACGCGATGCCCGGCGGCGATCGCCTCGTCGAGCGCGGGCACGATCGTGCGCGGGCCGAGCGCGATCGAGACGACATCCGGTGTGAAGGGAACGTCGGCGATGCTGGGCACGCAGTGATGCCCTGCGGCCTCCTCACGCTTAGGGTGCACCCCGATCACCTCACCGCCATGGGCGCTGAGGTTCTGCAGGAGCGTGTACCCCGGTCCGCGATCGGAGGCGCCCACGACCGCAGCCCGCCGAATGTCGAGCAGCGGTGCGAAATCGGTGCGCAGGGCGTCGGTCATCGTCTCTCCGTCAGTTCCTCGAGGTGCTGGGAGCGTGTCATGTCGGCCTCCGTGAGCACGAGCACACCCGGGGCGAGACGATACTGATCGCGCAGGATCTCGGCGAGAATCTCGATCTCCGGCAACGCTGCGCCAGCGGCGGTACCGCGATCGACCAGCGCTGTGAGGGCCGCCAGGTACGCGAGCCAGGCGGCGGCGTCGCCGTCGCGGATGAGCGCTTCAACGCGGGCTTCGCCCAGCGCATCTGCGGGCTCGCCGAGCGCACCGGCGATGCGCTCCACGAGCAGCGGCCCGAACCGCTCGACCTCGGGCGTGAGCCCGAGCCAGTCGTGGCGCCCGAACCTACGAGAGGTCATCGATGCCGGGCACCGCGTCGCGCAGGAGATCGTGGAAGTGACCGACCGCGGCCTCGTTGTCGTTCAGGACGCCGCGCGTGTACGTCATCGATCCGAGCCCCACCTGCACGCCGTCGCAGAGCTCGACGTCCTCGTCCATCACCTCGCTGTTGAATCGGTGATTGATCTGTCGCACGAGCATGTCGCGGAACGACTCGCTCGGCGAGCGGAACACGATCGACGTGGTCTTGGTCCGCAGCGGCGTTTCCGGGTGCATCTGCCAGACATCCATCGTGTCGGGGTAGATATCGATGAACTGTGCCGGCCAGAAATGGATGTACGTCCACTGCCCCTCGAGCTCCGGGGGGAACTCGACCATCGGACGCTTATAGCGCTGGTACAGCCCCTCCATGAGGTCCTTGGACGGATTGTCGCGCAGGGGACCATCGATCCAGACGGCGCGCTCGTAGAGCGTGGGCCTGTACTTCGGGTAGTCGAGCATCCGCAGCAGTCCGGGATGCCCGATCGGCACGTGGTACCCCTCGAGGTAGTTGTCGGCCAGCGTCTTCCAGTTGTGGTCGTAGTGCGCGTACCAGCGGTCGTACTCGGGCTCGGGAATCAGCGCCTTGGCATCCGCAACCTTGCGCGAGCGCACGACGTCGGGCAGACCCCGAAGGATCTCCCGCGGCTGCCAATCGCGCTTGGTGGTGGGCACGAGGCGTTCGATGTTGAGCGACTCGAAGCGCTGGCAGATCTCCTCGCCGAACCACTCGCGGATGGGCGGCGCGTCGGCGTTCATGTTGACCCACACGAGGCCACCGAGCTCCGTCACCTGGAACTCCGGCAGGCGCACGGCGTCACGGTTGAAATCCTCGCCAAACCCTCGTCCCTCCGGCATCGCGGCGAGCGTCCCGTCGAGGCGATAGGTCCAGCCGTGGTACGGGCAGCGCAGCACCTTGCCGCACGACCCCCGACCATCAGCGAGCCGGGCCGCCCGGTGACGACAGATGTTCGAGAACGCGCGCAGCGTGCCGTCCTGATCGCGCACCACGACGATCGGCTCGCCGCCGATCTCGCCGGTGGTGAAGTCGCCGACGTTCCGCACCTCGGCGATGTGGCCGATGATCATCCACGCCTTCGCGAACACCTCATGGCGCTCCCGCTCGAAGATGTCGGGATCCGCGTAGGCCTTGGCGTTCAGCGTGAGCCTGGCTCCGCCCGCACGCGTGGCCGTGCGGCGACGCCCCGTGGCGCTCATGCTCGGCACCCGGCGTCGAGGTGCAGCATCTCCGTCATGGCGATGTCGAGCGTGCGCCGGGCCTCGGCGCGCGATACCGACCCGACGATCACGTGCGCGCCGATGCCGTCGACCATCGAGGTGAGGCGCAGCGCAGCGGAGACCGAGTCGATCTCCGCGGGGATGCGCCCGGCCTCCTGCGCTGCTGCGATCAGGTTGGCGACCAGTCCCACCCAGCGCGCCGAGCGGTCTGCAACCGAGGCGCGGAAGTCGTCGCGGAAGATCGCGGTGCGACTCATCTCGCTCCACAGCACCCAGCCCTCGCGCACGACCTCGTCGTCGGACAGCTCGCGAGCGAGAACGTCACGCACGCGCTCGAGCGGATCCTCGATCGCGGCGATGCGCTCCTCGCCGCGCGCGGTCTCCCGCGTCTCGTGGTACTCGAAGGCGAGCCGAATGAGATCCTCGCGCGTGGCGAAGTAGTAGTGCAGCAGCGCGCTCGAGACGCCGGCCTCGCGCGCCACGGCGGCCATCCGCAGACCCTCCGCCCCGTCGCGTGCGATCACGCTGCACGTGCACTCGAGGATCTGCGTGCGGCGATCAACTTCGGCGCCGATGTTGACTGACTGATTAGTCATGTGCGAAGCCTACCGCATCGCCCGCACGCGTCTAGGGGTGGACGACGCCGTCCGGCGGGGGTGGCCCGAGCGTGCCAAGCTCCGTCATGAACGCCTGATCGATGCAGGACACGGCCTCCTCCCACGCGA
>JBPCSK010000412.1:0-4532 GCA_051007275.1 Gaiellales bacterium
CATCCACACCGGTACGCCATTCCTGTTCCCGTCTCACAGGCTCATAGGGGGAACAGCTAGCTGACGGTCGCCGCGGTCCACGCGAGCGGCGCGATGTCCTGCAGCGCCGTCGTCATCTGGACAGCGGTTGTGGTGACCGTGACCGAGCGACCGACGGAGGCGGTGGCGAAGAGGGCGGGGTCGGCACGCAACGCGATCGTGCCGGCGTGCGAGAGGCGCGTGCCGTCGGAGGACGAGACGCCGAGCGGGCGGATGATCAGGCGGCCCTCGCCGCCGACGGTGGCCGTCCAGGCGACCACGCCCTTGATCGTCAGCGACACCTGCGGCGTGGCCGTGTTGGCGCTGGCGGGATTGGTCGGGTCGAGCTGCACGATCGTCGCGGTCTGCAGGCAGGCATAGGGCGACATGACGCTCGCCCCCTGGTGGAGCTCGAAGTGGAGGTGGCACGGACCGCCTGCCGCGTCTCCGGTGTTGCCGACGTAGGAGACGATCTGCCCGGCCTTGACGCGCGATCCATTCTTGAGGCCCTTGGCCATCGCGCTGGCCGCCCCCTGGCGCCCGTCCATGTGGATGTAGCGATACCAGCTGGACTTGCCCTTCAGCGTGAGCATCCAGCCGGAGCGATCGCCGTACTCGAGCGAGACGGTGCCGGGGACGACGGCGATCACCGGCGTGCCGCACGGTGCGAGCAGGTCATTGCCCTCGTGGGTGCCGCCGGGGCGCGGCGCGCCGTAGTCATCCGTGTAGTGCGCACCGCCGACGACCGGAAACAGGGTGAACGGCGGGGGCGCGGCGCCGAGGGCCGTCGCAGGAGCCAGGAGCGCCAGGCTCGTGATGATCAGCAGGAGAATCCGCATACGTCCGGCGGACCCGAGGCCCGCTGTGCACGAAGGCTACAACGAGGACGGCGCAACAGGCGTGGCGTTCGCAATCCGCAACACGACCGTGATGTGCCGTGCGTGGGGTGACATCGCGACATTCGTCACGCACGCAGCCGCAAGACGCGGTATTCTCCCGGCAATGCAGTTCGGACGCGAATGGGACGCGCGCACGATCGAGATTCACCGCTGACCCATGACGAACAGCCTTCGCCGCACTCCCCTGTACGACCGCCACGAGGAGCTCGGCGCACGCATGGTCGAGTTCGGCGGCTGGGAGATGCCCGTCTACTACGTCGGCATCAACGAGGAGCACCGTGCCGTGCGCGCCCGCGCCGGCATCTTCGACGTCTCGCACATGGGCCAGCTCGAGGTGACGGGCTCCGGCGCGGAGGGCCTGCTGCGCAAGGCGCTCGCCAGCGACATCGATCGCCTCGAGGAGGGGCAGGCTCAGTACTCGTTCCTCCTGAATGCGAAGGGCGGCGTGATCGACGACCTGATCGTCTACAAGCTGCCCGACAAGGTCTGGCTGCTCGTCGTCAACGCCGGCAACATCGCGACCGATCTCGCGCACCTCAAGGGCCTCAAGCAGCGCGGCGCCGTCGTCACCGACAAGAGCGCCGAGACCGCCATGATCGCCCTGCAGGGCCCGGTCGCCCTCGAGCTGCTCGCCGACATCTGGCCGAAGAAGACGCCTGGACCTGACACGATCAAGCCGTTCACCGCCGTGGCGCGCGCCGTCGCGGGCGTGCCGTGCCTCGTGGCGCGCACCGGGTACACGGGCGAGATCGGCGTCGAGCTGATGTGCCCGGCCGATCGAGCGGGCGATCTCTGGGACGGCATCCTCGCACGCCGCGAGCACGGCGTGGTGCCGAGCGGCCTCGGGGCGCGCGACACGCTGCGGCTCGAGATGGGCTATCCGCTGCACGGTCACGACATCGACCCGAAGACGACGCCGATCGAGGCCGGCCTCGGCCGCTTCGTCCATCTCGGCCGCGAGTTCATCGGCAGCGCCGTGCTCGACAAGCAGGCCGCAAAGGGCGTCAAGAAGCGCCTCGTCGGTCTGCAGCTGCTCGACCGCGCGATCCCGCGCGAGGGGTATCCGATCCTGAGCGACGGCGTCAAGATCGGCGCCATCACCAGCGGCACCCTGTCGCCGAGCGTCGATCGCGGCATCGGCATGGGGTACGTCCCCGTCGAGCTGACCGAGCCCGGCACCATCCTGCAAATCGACATCCGGGGTCGCATTCGCGACGCCGAGGTCGTGAAGCTCCCGTTCTACAAGAAGGAGTCCTGAGTCATGTCCGAGGAGAGCTACCCCGCCGAACTGCGGTACCACCGCGAGCACGATTGGGTGCGTGCTGACGGCGACGAGGCGATCTTCGGGATCACGTGGCATGCACAGGACGCGCTCGGCGAGGTCGTGTACTTCGAGCCGCCGGCCGTCGGGTCGCACATCGACGCCGACTCCTCGTACGGCTCGCTCGAGTCGGTCAAGGCCGTCTCCGACGTGATCGCGCCGCTCACCGGCACCGTCACGGCCGTCAACGACAAGGTCGTCGAGTCGCCCGAGCTCGTCAATGAGTCGCCGTACGCCGACGGTTGGCTGATCCGCGTCAAGCTCGATGATCCGAGCTCTGTGGAGAGCCTGCTCGACGCCGACGCGTACCAGGGCCTGCTCTAGCCGCCGCGCCGCTGGCGCTGCCGGCGTGCCACCATGCACGCATGACGATCGAGCGTGAGGCATTCTGCCGTCGCTGCCGGGTCTACTGCGACTGGGTCGTGGACCCGCTCGGCTGCCTCGGCTGCTCGCGTCTCTATGCCTATGACGCCAAGGACGGCCGGCGCTACGTGGGCTGCGTGGAGGGCGTGCATCTCGCGGAACTCGACCTGCGGGCGCTCGAGAGCAGCGTGGAGGAGAGGCGCGCATTCGGCGGCGTCCGAGCGGCCCGCCTGCCGCTGCCGATCTGCGCCGCGCGCGTCGACCCGGCGTATCCGCAGCGTCTGCCGGAGATCGGGTGCGTGAACCCCGAGTTCCACGAGCCGCCCGGTGGCGGCACGTTCACCGTCAGCGTGCGCGGGGCTTCTTCGGCTTCGCCGCCTTCGCCTGACGACGCTTGACGCCCTTCGAATGCAGGGCGCGCAGCGCGCTGATCTCCTGCGCGTCGGGGCCATTGCCTTCGTGGCCCGGCGTCTCGAGCAGCATGGGCAGCTCGGCCAGCAGGGGATGGGAGAGGGTCACGGCCAGGCCGTCGCCCATCTCACCCTCGCCGATGTTGGCGTGACGATCACGGTTGGAGCCGCACGCGGCTGCCGCATCGTTGACGTGCAGGCAGCGCAGGCGCTCGATGCCGATGCGCGTGTCGAGCTCCTCCACGAGCGCATCGAGCTGCTGCTCGTCGGTCACGTCCACGCCGGAGACGTAGGCATGGCACGTGTCAATGCACAGACCGAGGCGCGGATGGTCGACGGCGTTGATGATGCTCGCCAGTTCGATCGGATCGCGCCCGATCGTCCCGCCGGCACCCGCGGAGTTCTCGAGCAGCAGCCAGCAGGGATCCTGCAGGTGCTTGAGCGCGTCCTTCAGCTCCTTGACGATCTGCGGCAGCGTCGCCTCGAGCCCACGCCCCTTGTGCGAGCCGACGTGCAGCACGATGCCGTCGGCTGCGATCGCATTTGCGACGTCGATGGTGTTACGCAGCGCCGTGCGACTCTTCTTCAGCAGCTCCGGCTCGTCGGTCGCCAGATTGATGAAGTAGATGGCGTGGCAGACGATGTACTGCACCGCGCCGCTCTCGCGCGCCGCACGGAGCACGGCGAGATCCTCCGGCCTGTGCGCCGTGGGCTTCCAGGTGCGCGCGCTCTGGACGAACACCTGCACGCCGTCGGCGGCGATCGCCGCGGCGCGCCCGGGAACGTTCTGCATGCCGCCAGCCGACGAGATATGTGCGCCTGCGATCACGGGCGCAGCATACGGAGCGGCCTCGCGGACGTCGCTGCTGCGTGACGGTCCCGCGCACGGGTACGTTTCCGTCCATGACTGTCCGCGTCCGCTTCGCTCCGTCGCCCACCGGCTTCCTCCACGTCGGAGGCGTGCGCACCGCGCTCTACAACTGGCTGTTCGCCCGCCACCACGGCGGCGTCACGGTGCTGCGCATCGAGGACACCGACACGGAGCGCGAGACCGAGGGCGCGATCGAGCAGATCCAGCGCTCGCTGGACTGGCTCGGCCTCGACTTCGACGAGTCGCCGCGGACCGGCGGTCCCAACGGTCCCTATCTGCAGAGCGAGCGCGCCGAGACGTACCGGGCCGCGGTCGCACAGCTGCTCGAGCAAGGCCTCGCGTACCGCTGCTACCAGACGCCGGAGGAGCTCGAGGCCGCGCGTGCGGCGGCGCGTCACACCGACGATCCGGCAGCACCGACCCGCCTGCATCGCGATCTCACGAGCGAGCAGATCAGCCGCTTCGAGGGCGAGGGGCGTCCCGCGATCATCCGCTTCCGCACGCCGCTCGAGGGCGAGACTGTCGTCGAGGATCTCGTGCGTGGCCGCATCGCATTCGAGCACCGGCTGCTCGGTGACACGGTCCTGATGCGAGGCGGCGGCGCGCCCACGTACCAGCTGGCCAACCCGCTGGACGATATGGCGATGGGC
>JBPCSK010000413.1:0-1721 GCA_051007275.1 Gaiellales bacterium
CCAGAAGGGTCTGACCCCTTTGGGACATCCACACCCCCAACGCCACCTCGGCGTACCGCACCGCACACCGTCTCACAGGCTCAGGTGCGAACAGCTAGGCCAGGTGGTCCCAGCCGCGCAGCGCCTCGTCGGCGCCCGCACCGGTGAAGCGCACCCCTGCTGGGCCGTCCTCGACGCGGCCGATCACCGTCAGGGGGACGCCGCAGGCGTCGACGGCGGCTGGCGGCAGCGCCACCACGAGCTCGTAGTCCTCCCCGCCCGTCGCTGCGTACGCTCCTGGCACGCGGCGGAGGGTCTGCGCGATCAGGCGCACATCCTCGTGCAGCGGCAGCGCGTCGAGATCGACGACGAGCGATGCGCCGCTGCGCTGCGCCAGGCGTGGCAGGTCGGTGGCCAGACCATCGGAGACGTCCATCATCGCGTGCACGTGCGGCGCGAGCAGCGCACCATCGGTGAGGCGCGGGTGCGGCCGGCGGTGGCGCTCGATGCACTCGTCGGCGCCCGGCAGATCGCGCAGGGTCGGATCGAGGAGGGCGGCGAGGCCGGCGGCCGACTCACCGAGCGTGCCCGTCACCGCGATCACGTCGCCCGGACGGGCGCCGTCACGACCGGGCGGATCGATCGGGGCGCGCCCGAGCACGCTGATCGACAGCGCCAGACCCGAGCCGCGGGCCACGTCGCCGCCGACGATCGGGCAGTCGTAGAGCCGCGAGCACACCTCGAGGCCGGCGTAGATCGGCTCAAGCGAGGTGGCGTCGCCGTCGCCGATCACGATCGAGACGAGCGCAGCGATCGGCAGCGCGCCCATCGCGGCGATATCGGAGAGGTTCACGGCCAGCGCCTTCCAGCCGACGTCGGCGGGGCTCGAGAGATCGCGGCGGAAGTGCACGCCATCGACCTGCGCATCCACGGTCCAGACGAGATCGGGCGACAGCACCGCGGCGTCGTCGCCCATGCCGCGGGGGATGCCCGGCGTCTCGCGGCCCACGATCGTCGCGAGGCCGGCCATCAGCGCGTCCTCGTCGGCGTGCGCCGTGCCCTCTCCCCATCCCGGCTGGTCTCCCATGCCCGTGATCGTAGCCCGGTCTGCGATCGGGCGATCAGGCGTCCGACGTCGGCCGCCACGACGCCTGCCACGCATCGTCGTCCGTCTGGCAGCGGCGGTCGGCGCGGTCCCGGGTGCCCTCGCGTGCGAAGGTCACCTGCTCCTGCGCGGCCCAGCGATCCCAGTGCCCGAGATACGTCTCGCCGTCGCGGGCGATGGCCCGCGCGTAGCGCTCCTCGGTGTCGGCCTCGAGCCAGATCAGCAGGCTCACGAACGGCGCCGCCGCGCGCGAGCCCGCGCCGACGCCCTCGACCACCAGCAGCGCTGCCGTGTTGAGCGGCTCACGCTCGCACTCGCGCATCGCGTGCCAGTCCCAGCGTCGGACCGTCGCCTGCTCGCCGCGCGCGAGCGGCGCGAGCACGTCATCGACGAGCCGCTGCGTTCCCTCGTCGAGGCCATCCCATCCCGGGTACATGTCCTCGAGGCGCAGCAGGCCCGCCCCCGTCGCCTCGGCGAGGCGCGTCGCGAACGTCGACTTGCCGCTGCCGGAGGGCCCGTCGATCACGAGCACCGTCGTCGTCCCGCAGCGCGCAGCGAGCCCCCGCACCTCACCCGCCAGCGCTGCGAGCTCGTCGGCGCGCATCAGCCTGCCGGCAGGTAGTCGTTCGTGTACGCG
>JBPCSK010000414.1:0-4731 GCA_051007275.1 Gaiellales bacterium
GCGGTGTCGGCAGCGGGCGTCGGTGCGGGAGCGGGTGCTGCCAGCTCCACGTCCTGGACGTGATCCGCCGGCGTGGTGGGACGCAGCGAGTCGACGGAGTTCGTCGTGCCCACAGGCGTGGTGAACTGCTGGCGTAGCGTCGTCGACTGCGCCAGTGCGGGGTCGGCCTGCGGATTCAGCATGCTCGCCACCGTCAGGGCGGTGACGGCGAGCGACAGGCCGAGAGCGCCGCTCAGGATGAGGCGCGTGCGCGAGAGCTTCATGCACGCAGCATGCGCTGGACTCCCGGGCGTTGCATGAGGTCTCGATGAGAGTTCTCTCATCGAGACCCTGCGGTCAGACGTCGCTCGCGGTGCGCCGTGCGCTCTTTGGCGGCGCGCCGCCGGTGAAACGCCAGGCGGCAGCGCCCACGACGAGCGCGATGCCGACGCCGTAGAGCCCCAGGATCACGGCGTTGCCGGTGTCGCTGCCCAGCCAGAGACCGTGGATCATCGCGGCGGCCCAGAAGGCGTAGGCGAAGCAGTGGAGGTTGCGCCAGAAGCGGAAGGAGATCTGCTTGCGCTTGCGCAGCGCGAAGCTGAGCGGCAGCAGGTTCGCGAGCCAGAGCGCGACGGCTCCCAGAACGATCGACGGACGCGAGTCGATGCCGATGATGCTGAGCAGGGGCACCTTGGCGTACCGGTCAAGCACCAGCGCGACGACGTGGCTGATGAGCAGGAGCAGGCCGAGGGACTGCAGGACCTGGTGCAGCTCGACCGCGCCCTTCGGCGACTGCACGCCGCGGCCCGCGAGCAACGTCCCCCACGCGGCGGTCAGCGTGTAGACCAGCACGGCCACCAGTCCGGTGGCTCGGGCGATCTCCCAGAGGATCATGCGAGCGCCTCGGGCCAGTCGGCGGTCGCGGTGATGGCGCCATCGACGGCGACGCGCGCCGCGGGTGCATCGAGGGTGTCCAGGAACGCGGGATCGAGCACGACGCAGGAGGCCAGAACGTCGGCGGCCACCGGGTCCTCGCCGATCACGACCGCGGTGCCGCGCGCGCTCGGGGCGCCGGTGCGCGGATCGATCAGGTGGTGCGCGAGCGTGCCGTCGCCCAGCTGCCACTGGCGGCGTTCGCTCGAAGATGTCGCGACGCCCTCGCCCTCGTGCGCCAGCACGGCGCCGGCCGCCGTCTCGATGCGATGGGAGCCGCGGATGATCGCGAGGTCGCCGCCGGCGTCGATGATCAGGCGCTCGTCATCGCAGCGGTCGGCGAGCAGCTCGCCGGCGCGCACCGCGGCCCAGGACTTGCCGATGCCGCCCAGGTCGAGGGCGGTTCCCTTCGGAATCGTGACGGTGCCCGTCTGGCGCGAGATCAGGATCTCCCCCACCGGGGCAATCGGTCGGGGCGCGCTCGTCGGCGCATCGTCGCCGACGCCGCCGCGGTAGCCCCAATCGCGCAGCGCGTCGGCGATCAGCGGCTGGAACAGACCGCCGGTGTGCAGCGACCAGTCGCGCGCGGCCTCGACGATGTCCAGGGTCGCCGGCGCCACCTCGACGGCCGTGCCCGCACCCTGGCTGATCCGCGCGACGTCGCTGGTGGTCTGAAAGCGCGACCACAGCCGCTCACCGGTCGCCACGGCGTCGGCCGCGACCTGCGCGTCCGCACCGCTCACGCCGCCGCCATGGTGGATCCGCCAGTCCGCGCCCATCGCGCGGAACGTCCAGTCGAGCATGGGCGATGCGTCATCCACGGTGCGCAGCGTATCGGCGGCGGTGGGCATCAGCTGGCCTTGGCAGTCGGTGCGGCCGCAGGTGCGGCCTGGACGGTGACGGCGCTCGCCACGGGGGCGCTGGCCGATACCGTGACCGGTGCCGAGGTCTGCCCGTTGACCGCCTTGGCCAGCCGGTTGTACTTGCGCACCAGCTTCCGGTTCTGCGCGGTCAGCTCGGTGGAGGCCTGATTCGTCTGCTGGGCGGCGGCCTGCCAGCCGGCGGCCTCCTGCTGCCAGGCGTTTGCCTGGTCTACCTGGTGCACGGCGAAGGCGGTCGTGCCGGTGAGCAGCACGCCCAGCGTGCCGACGGTGATGCGGGTGAGGGTGGAGCTCTGCATGAGTCAGTCCTCCTGGGACTCGCCGTCGACGGAGCTGAGCTGCACGACGCGGTAGGTGATCTGCGTGGTGGATGTGGACGGCGTGCGGGCGATGCGCGGCGCCTTGAGCGTCGTCGTGGTGGCAGGGCGCGGTACGGCGAAGGCGCTGCGCGCCGACTGCGAGGCCTGCAGGCCATCGCCGCGCAGCGCCGAGACGAGCGAGCCGCCGAAGGCGACAACGCCGATCACGAGCGCTGCCGCGAGCAGGCCCACGAGAGCGCTGCGGAGTGCCTTGCGGTTGGGGCCGGTCTCTTGCATGTCCACATCGTCGCGCCGTGTCCGGTGCGATCGATGAGGCGCACATGAGGGTGTTCTCACACGGCGCGCGGCAGCGTGATGTCGAACGTGGCGCCGTGTCCCGGCGTTGCGCGGGCGACGATCGTGCCCCGGTGCGCGTCGACGTACGCGCGGCAGATGGCGAGCCCGAGCCCGGCGCCGCCGGCGTCGCGGGAGCGCGCGGCGTCGGCGCGCGTGAAGCGATCGAACAGGTGCGGCAGCAGGTCGGCGGGGATGCCGTCCCCATCATCGATCACGGCGATGTGCACGCTCTCGGTGGAGGTCTGGACCGTCACGTCGATCGTCCCGCCGTCGGAGGTGTGTCGGACGGCGTTGCCGAGCAGGTTGACGAGGACGTCGACCAGTGCGTCGTGATCGCCGAGCACGTGGGCGCTCGCCGTCGGGCGCTCGACGCGCCAGGAGCGCCGTGCGTCGCCGCGCACGCGCGCCACCGCCTCGTCCGCCAGTGCGCAGACGTCGAGACGCTGCATCCGATCGACGGGGATCTCCTCGGCGCGCGCCAGGATCAGCAGGCGCTCGACCAGGCGCCCCATGCGCTCCAGCTCGGATACCGCGAGATCGATCTCGACCTGCACGGCGTCGGGTTCCTCGCGCCGCGGGTCGAGCACCTCGAGGTGGCCGCGGGCGATCGTGATCGGCGTGCGCAGCTCGTGGGACGCGTCCTGCACGAAGCGCTGCTGCGCGGCGAACGCCGATTGCAGGCGATCCAGCATCTCATCGATGGCGGCCGTCAATCGTGCGATCTCATCGGTGCCTCCGATCGGTCCGACCCGTGCCTCGGGGCGCCCGGCCGTGACGCGCTCGGCCCGCTGCGTCATGACCGTGAGCGGCCGCAGCGCGCCGCGGGCTGCGAGCCAGGCGAGCACGGCGGTCAGCAGGATGCCGATCCCGCCGGCCAGGAGCAGCGCCCGCAGCAGGGCGTCGATGCGATCCGCGGCCGCGCCCTGCGGCACCGCGGCGACGGCGGTGATGCCCGCCGCATCGCGCTCGATCGCCGCGGTGAATGGCGCGTCATCCACCTCGATCGACGCAGTGCCGGGGGCATGGGTGAGCAGTGGCACGAGGGCGCGCGCGGACTCCTGGCTGATCAGCGCCGTGCCGTGCGGTGCGCGGGCGGCAATCAGCGTGTCGGAGGCGCTGCGTCGCACAAGGTAGGCCTCGGTGCTCGGGTCAAGCGACACGGTGCCGCGTCGGTCGCTCTCCGTCTCGGAGGCTTCACGCACGTGTTCGGTCGTGGTCCCCTGTGGCTCGACCTCGTCGATGCCGGGCACGGTCACGCCGATGTCGTCGGTGTCGGTCGGCGTTGGGGTCGTGGGACTCGCCCCCGTCGTCGCCTGGTCATCGGGCGCCGGTGGCTCGGCCCGCGCGGCAACGGCCAGCAGGCTGCGCGCCTCGGGCGTCGCCTGCTGGCGCAGGTCGCTCTCGACGGAGCGCTGCTCGAGCACCAGCACGGCGCCACCGACGATCACCAGGACGATCAGCGTGAGCAGCAGGCTGGTGGCGGCAAAGCGCCAGCGGATCGGCAGTCGCCGCCGCTTCATCGATCCACCAGGCGGTACCCCATGCCGCGGACCGTCTCGATGCGGCTGGCGTCTTCATCGCCGATCTTCGTGCGCAGATACCGGATGTACACGTCGACGACGTTGGAGCGCGGGTCGTGCGAGATACCCCACACGCCGTCGAGGATCTGCTGGCGCGAGAGCACCTGGCCGGGGTGGCGCATGAGGTACTCGAGCAGCGCGAACTAGCGAGCCGACAGTTGGATGCCGATGCCGTTCTGCAGCACCTCGCGGCGGCGCAGGTCGAGGTGGAGATCACCGGCGATCACCTCGTCGCTGCGCGACGCGGCCGAGGCGCGGTCGACCGTCCGCAGGTGGGAGCGCACGCGCGCGGCGAGCTCGGCGAAGGCGAAGGGCTTGACCACGTAGTCCGTGGCACCGAGATCGAGTCCGCGCACGCGGTCCTCGACGTCGCCGCGGGCGGTCAGCATGATCACGGGCACGAGCGGGTCGTACTGGCGGATCTGGCTGAGCACCTCGAAGCCGTCGAAGCCGGGCAGCATGACGTCGAGGATCACGAGATCGGCCGGCCCGTGGATGAACGTGCCGACGGCGGTCGGACCATCGCCTGCCACCTCGATGGCGTGGCCTTCGGCGGTCAGCCCCTTCTCGATGAACGAGGCGATCAGCGGCTCGTCCTCGACAACCAGAATGCGCATGCCGACATGGTGACAGCCCCGGATGAGGCCGTTCTCATCCGCGGAACAGCTAGCTGTTCTGCCTATGAGCCTGCGAGACGGTTGA
>JBPCSK010000415.1:0-5429 GCA_051007275.1 Gaiellales bacterium
CGGTGGCGGGGGTCTATCCCTGGACGCGACCGCCAGCGAGCAGCACGTTCGTCACGCGGTTGCCGGCCCAGTCCTTCCCGTCCGCGCGAATGGCGTACATGCCCTTGGCGCGCGGCAGCGTGATCTTGACGCGACCTGCGCCAGATGCGACATCGACGCTGAACGGTCCGATGCCCGAGGCACCGCCGCCCTTCTTCGTGACGCGAATCGTCAGCTTGACGGGCTTGTCGCGCTTGATCAGGAGCTTGACGAAGGGCTTGTCCTTGAACTTCCGCACCAGCACCGGCTTGACGGGCTTCGTCGGGCCGGTCAGGACGGGCGGCGTCTTGAGGTCGGTTGCGAAGGCCTGCCCCATCGTCGTGAAGGTCGCATCGCCCGTGATCTCACCCAGCTCCTTCAGCTGCGTGGACATCAGGGTCATGTACTTGACCGGTGCGTCCTCGCCGATCGCGTAGCGGCCCCAGCCACCCGTGTCGTATTTCGGCAGCACCGCCTTCGTCGCGGCGACGCTGCGGTTGAAGGCGTCGGCGAAGCCGTCATCGCCGGTGGCGTCGGCCAGGTCGCTCATCGCCAGGACGGTCTGCAGGTGCCCGTTGAGCACGCGGTAGTTGGGCTTCGAGACGTAGAGCGGGAACCACAGGCCGTTGTTCTCGACGGTGATGCCGTACCCGACCGCGGCATTGCCGAAGCGGATCGCCCAGTCGAGATACTGGTCGTCGCCGTTGCGGTTCCAGACGCTGATGCCCGCGGACGCGGCGACGCCCTCGGCCATCGCGCTGTACCACGGCGGGTTGGTGCCGGCGTAGGGGAAGAGGTACGGCAGCTGGTACGTGTCGCCGACGGGCACGACGATCTTCTGCGCGGAGGTCATCGCGGCACCGGCGCCGCCCTCGGAGACGATGCCCTGACCGGGCTCGAGGATCGCGAAGTACGTGCCGAGCGGCTGGATGCGCAGGCCCTGGTTCGTGTAGCTCTCGTAGACGACACCGTCGATGCGGATGCGGGTTCCGGACGACGGCAGGGCGTGGCTCGAGAGGTACGTCGTGTTGGCGTCGAGCTCCAGGAAGGCGATGCGGGCGATGTCGGGCGTCAAGTCGCTGCGACCGGCGAGCTTGTTCGTGCTCGCGACGACGGCATTGATCGCCTGTGCGCGCGTGCCGCCGAGCTTCTTCGCGGCGGCCTTGGCGCGACTGACGGACGCCAGGTTCGACTGCTTGGTCGTCGCGGGCACGCCGACGCGCGTCAGGTTCTGCGCGAGCGTCGCCGCGGACGCCGCGGACGTGCACGCGAGCACGCCGACCAGGGCGCAGAGGAGGACGGGCAGGCGGAACCGCTCGTGTCTCAGGCTATCAGCCGTTCTCCGCCCGCTGGCGGGGGACTCAGCCGACCTGCAGCGTCATCGTGGGCACGTCGGCCGAGGTCGTACCGGCCGGGTCGGCACCACTCGTGCTGGCACCGGTGGTCGAGCCATCCGCTGCACCTGCTGCCGGCGCACCGGCGCCGGCGTCGGCGTTGGAGGACGGCGCGAACAGCTCGATCTCGCCCTTGCTGGAGCCGATGAAGTAGCCCGTGACGTCGGCCGACGCGCCGGGCTCGAGGCCCTCGATGTTGGCGGTGCCGGCGCCGACGATCTTGTCGCCGTCGCGCACGATCACCTGCACGATGACCTGCTCCTGTCGCACGGTCGTGGTGTTCGTGATCGTCGTCGTCCACGTGTCGCCGAAGGACGGGTCGGCGGTGACTTTCACCGGCGTCGTCTGCAGGTCGCCGAGCAGCTTGCCCGTGAAGGGCTTGCCGGCGACGAGTGCCGTCGCGCTGGCGGGCGTGCCGCTGAGCAGGATCTGGTCGTTGACGTAGTACGCCGTCGCGCCGCCGACCGCGGACGACAGATGGATGAGGATCGGCAGCGCGCCGGGGATGTTGTTCGTGCCGACCTCCTTGCCCGCGGCGTCGAGGACCCTCACCTCGATCGGGGCCCACAGGACGGACACGCCCGGATCTGCCGTGATCTTCACCACCACGGCGGCAGCCGTGCCGTCAGCGGAGGGGATGACGGCCAGCGGCTCAGCCGTGATGCCGTTCATCTGCCGCATGTCCACGGACGTCACCTGCGCGATGTCACCTGCCTCGGCCCGTGCGCGTGCGGCCTTGTCGAACGTGCTCTCGCAGCCGGCCAGCATGCCGGCGCCGAGTGCGAGCGTGAGGATCAGGGCAAGGACGCGCATGGGGTGCTAGCCGAACATGCCGGCGACGAAGTCCGCCGTCTGCTGCTGGGTCGGGGCCTCGAACACCTGCTCGGCCAGGCCCTGCTCGATCACGTCGCCGTTGAGCAGGAAGGCGGCGTAGTCGGCGATGCGGCGGGCCTGGGCGAGGTTGTGCGTGACGATCACGACGGTGAGCGAGCCCGCCAGCTGCACGATCAGCTCCTCGATGCGCGCCGTCGAGCGCGGATCGAGCGCCGAGCACGGCTCGTCCATGAGCAGCACCTCGGGGTCCGCCGCGAGCGTGCGCGCGATGCAGAGACGCTGCTGCTGGCCGCCCGAGAGCGACAGCGCGCTGCGGTTGAGGTTGTCCTTCACCTCGTGCCAGAGACCCGCGCGCTCGAGGGCCTGCTCCACCTGCGGCATCAGCGAGCCGCGCGTGGGACGCTTGCGCGCCTGCTCGCGAAGGGCGAACGCGACGTTGTCGAAGATCGACATGGGGAACGGATTCGGCTGCTGGAACACCATGCCGACGCGGCGGCGCAGCAGGTTCAGGTCGACCTTGGAGCCGTAGATGTCGCTGCCGTCGAGCAGCACCTGGCCGCTGATATTCGCCGTGGGGGCGAGCTCGGTCAGGCGGTTGAGGCTGCGCAGGAGCGTCGTCTTGCCGCAGCCCGACGGGCCGACGAGCGCCACGACGCCGCCGCGCGGCGCGTCGATGTCGACGCCGTGCAGGATCTCGGTGGAGCCGAACGCGACGCGCAGCCCGCGGGTGGCGAGGGCGAAGTCGTGTGGATCGGCGATGTGCGCGCGGCGCGCGGCCGGTGCGGCGACGGCCGCGGTGGCAGGCGCGGGCGACGCGGCCGTCGTGTCGGCGGGTGCCGCGGGAATCGCGGGGGTGATCGCCGTCGGATCGGTCGGGTCGCCCGCAGCGCGGCGGTCGCTGGTCGTGTCGAGCACGTGACGCCACTCCTGGCGGCGCGCCTTCTCGTATGCGGTATCCACCGGCGGCACCTCGTCGCTGGGTTCCATTACTGCCTTCCGATCCTGCGCTGGCCAGCGCGGCCGAGCACGATGTTGACGATGAATACGAGCGCGAAGAGCACGAGCGCGGCCCCGTAGGCCTTGCCTTCCGCGTTGCCCTCGCCGGCAGGCGAGGCGAAGTAGACGTACGTGGTGAGCGTGGCGCCCGTGCCGTGCAGGAAGCCGAGCAGATTCTGCGGCTCCCACCAGCCGGGAATCGGCGGCTCGAGGACGGCGCCGCCGAGCAGGATCCAGACGATCGCGGTGTCGCCGGCGATGCGGCCCATGCCGAGGATCGTGCCGGTGGCGATACCGGGGCGGATCGAGGGGAGCACGATCTTGCGGATCATCGCGAAGCGCGTCTTGCCGAGCGCGTACGCGGCCTCGCGCTGCACGTTCGGCACGCTCGCGATGGCTGCCTGCGTGGAGCGCACGATCGGCGGCAGGGCGATCAGCGCCATCATGATCGACGCGCAGAAGAAGGACTTGGCGGTGGCCTTGCCCGACGTCTGCACCTCACTCGACAGGAAGATGAAGGCCGGATTCGAGAAGATCGCGAGGCCGAACAGCGCGAAGACGATGCTCGGCACGCCGAAGATGAGGTCGATCGAGGTGTCCGTCAGCTGCTTGAGCCAGCGGGGACGGCCGTACTCGCCCAGGAACACGGCGGTGGCGAGGCCGAG
This sequence comes from Gaiellales bacterium, assembly GCA_051007275.1. GTDB lineage: Bacteria > Actinomycetota > Thermoleophilia > Gaiellales > F1-60-MAGs149 > F1-60-MAGs149. Next base: position 3,908 of record JBPCSK010000415.1, read on the forward strand.
CGGCAGGGCGATCAGCGTGCCCATGGCGGTGATGATCAGCGTGCCGATCAGCGGCGCGAGGATGCCGCCGGCGACGCCGATCTCAACCGAGCCCGGGGCCGGGTTGGTGGTGAGGAACGTCCAGTCGACGTTCCTGAGGCCGTTGACGAGCAGCCAGGCGACGATGCCGAAGACGACGGCGGTCAGGAACAGGCCCGACGCCCAGGCGCCGTAATAGCCGATGCGGTCGCTGATGCGGACGGGCATGTCAGCTGCCTCCGAGGCGCTTGGCGGCGCTGGCTGAGGCGATCTTGGCTCCGATCGTCAGCGCGGCCGTGGTGATGAAGAGCACGACGCCGATGGCGAACAGGTTCGCGCGCAGCACGTCGCCGTCGAAGCCCTCCGAGTAGTCGACGACGGTGGCGGCGAGCGGGCGGACGGGCTGGAAGAAGAACCAGATGCCGTCCAGCGGGTTCGGCACGAAGGCGATGCCGCCGCCGGCCATCGAGACGGCGATCGCCTCGCCCACGGCGCGGCCGATCGCGAGCGACGAGCCTGCCACGAGGGCGGGGCGGATGGCGGTGATCGAGACGCGTCGGCTCATGCGCCAGGGGTCGCAGCCGAGGGCGATCGCGCCCTCCTTCCACTTGGTCGGCACGGCGCGCAGGGCGTCGGTGAAGATCGCCGTCATCAGCGGCGCGATCATCACCGCGAGCACGATCATGGCGAGCAGCACGCTGGTCCCGCCGATCGGCACGATGATCGCGAGCTCGTTGGCGACGGACTGCGAGACGAGGTGCTCGGTCATCCATGGGCCAAGCACGAGGATCGCGAAGAGGCCGAAGACGACCGACGGGGTGGCGGCGAGCATCGTCACGATCGGCGACAGGAAGTTCGCGACACGTCGAGGTGCCAGCTCGGCCAGGAAGACCGCGGTCAGGAGCGAGATCGGGAACGCGATCAGCAGGGCGCCGCCGGTGGTGAGGATCGTGCCGGCGATCGCGGGCCAGGCGTTCAGCTTCGTGTAGGTGGAGCCATCGGGGTTGCCGGTGAACGACAGGCCGAGCTGCTGATCCAGCGGCATCGGACCCGACGTGAACCAGCCGAAGCCGTTGGCCCGGAAGGACGGCCAGCCGGCGATGAAGACGAACACCGCCACGGCGGCGATCACGATCAGCGTGAACAGCGCCACGAGCTGGATGACGAGGATGAAGACCCGGTCCTGGCGGTTGGCCGACTTGGCGGCCGAGGCCCGGTCGGGATGCACGCCGAGCGGCGGGGGAACGTTGGAGATCGAGGACACGACTGCAGGCTAGGAAGGTGCAGCATCCGCGTGGGAGCCGAAGCGGAGCCGTTCCGGCTACGGACTGGTGAACAACGCCGAAGGGCCCCTCGGCGGCTGCCGAGAGGGCCCTTCGGTCGAGCTTCAGTGGCGCCGGAGCGCCGCTGCTTGGTGGTGCTAGTTGTTGTAGGTCGGCTGCGCCGTCGTGGGCAGCGCGTACTTCGAGATGATCTTCGCGCCCTCGGGACCGCGGCACCACTC
>JBPCSK010000416.1:0-1126 GCA_051007275.1 Gaiellales bacterium
GGTGGAAGGAGAGGACTTCGCCCGCGGCGCCGCGCCTCGCGCTCATGCCGAACCAGACCGGCAGGCCCGTCCCCACAGCCGCGTCGATGGCAAGCTGCGCACGCCCCGGCTCGTACATCATCTCGAGCAGGATCAGATCGACGCCGGCGGCCTTGAGGATGCCGGCCAGCTCGCTGAACGCCTCGCCGACGGCCTTGGGCGTCGGCACGAGCGCCGGGTCGACGGTAGCTGTGCCGGGGATCATCGGCATCAGGTGCGAGAGCGAGCCGGCGACGGCGACGGTGCGCCCCTCGGCGGCCAGCTGCTCCTTGGCGCGCAGCGCGGCCTCGACGGCGCGCTGGTTGATCTCCACGACGTCTTCGCCATGCCCCGCGGCGCTGAGCATCACGCGCGATGAGGCGAACGTGTTGGCGGTGATCACGTCGGAGCCGGCGCGCGCGTAGTCGAGGTGGATCTGCGTCAGGAGCTCCTCGTTGGCGAGCGTCGCGACGCCGCACCAGGCCGCCGGATCCATGTCGGCACCGCGGCGCTCCAGCTCTGTGCCGACGCCGCCGTCGAGCAGCAGCACCTCACCCGCGTCGAGACGACGCTTGATGTCCGAGTAGGCCATGGGGATAGCGTGCCAGAGTCGCTCTGCGCCCTCACGGTCTGGCGCCACGCCAGGGTCCGTAGGACCGTCCACGCCCCACTGTTCCGAGCGTCCGCTGCCACGACGTGACGAGCGCGGGTGCGGCGGCGTCTCCCTGCTGCCGCAGCAGGCGACCGACCGGCAGGACCGTGAAGTCGCCCTCGCTCACGAACACTGGCACGTAGTCGACGCGGCGCAGCTGGGCATGGCCGTTCGTTTTGACGCGGATGCGCAGGAGCGACACGATGCCATCGCGCGACTCGGGCGCGAGGTCGGCGTAGTGTCCCTGATACGCGATCAGGTTGCCCTGACCAAACACGACGAGCCTGCCGCCGACGCGGCGGATCGGCTGCACGACGTGCGCGTGCTCGCCGACCACGGCCGTGATTGCGGGTGAGCGGGCCAGACGCGCAGCGAGCGCCAGCTGCTCCGCGGTGGGTTCGCGCGCGAACTCGATGCCCCAGTGGATGTTGACGATCACGACCTTGGCCCCGAGGC
>JBPCSK010000417.1:0-4046 GCA_051007275.1 Gaiellales bacterium
CCGACGCGGGATCGAACAGATGGATCCGGTCGGGGTCGATTGCGAGCGAGAGCTCGGCGCCCTGCGTGACGCCGGAGTGGGCGTCGAGGCGCGCCGTGAACTGCGCTCGATCGTCACCAGCGAGCAGCGTGCCGTCATGGTCCGCGTCGGTCTCGGCCGCCGCCAGCGCGGCATCGGCGGTGATGCGCGGGCTGTCGACGGGCATGATCGCGTGTGCCTCGGCGCCGAGGTCCTCGAACACCGAGACGGTGCCGGTCAACGTGGGGCGGTCGTCGCCTGCCGCGGCGATGGTGACGTCGGTGGGGCGGATCCCGAGGATCACGCGATCGACGCCGCCCGGGATCCTGCCGCTGCGCACCGGCAGCCGGAGTCCGGCGCTCACGACGTGCTCGCCTTCGACCGTGGCCTCCAGCAGGTTCATCTGCGGGCTGCCGATGAATGCGGCGACGAACAGGTTGGCGGGGCGGTCGTAGAGCTCCTTCGGTGGTGCGACCTGCTGGATCAGGCCGTCGCGCAGCACCACGACGCGCTCGCCGAGCGTCATCGCTTCGATCTGGTCGTGCGTGACGTAGATCGTGGTGGTGCGCAGGCGCTCGTGGAGGCGCGCGAGCTCGGCGCGCATCGAGACGCGCAGCTTGGCGTCGAGGTTCGAGAGCGGCTCGTCCATCAGGTACACGGCAGGCTCACGGACCATCGCGCGTCCCATCGCGACCCGCTGGCGCTGGCCGCCCGACAGCTGGCCCGGCTTGCGGTCGAGCAGTTCCTCGAGCCCGAGGATCTTGGCGACCTCGGCGACGCGCTGCTCGCGCTCGGCCTTCGGCGTCTTGCGGAGCTTGAGACCGAAGGCGAGGTTGTCACGCACCTTCATCTGCGGATAGAGCGCGTAGTTCTGGAAGACCATCGCGATGTCGCGGTCGCGCGGTGCGGCGCCCGTGACGTCCTTATCGCCGATCCGCAGCGTGCCCTCGGTGATGTGCTCGAGCCCGGCGATCATGCGCAGCAGCGTGGACTTCCCGCAGCCAGAGGGGCCGACGAGGACGACGAACTCCCCGTCCTCAACCGTCAGGTCGACGCCATCGACCGCACGCACGCCGCCGTCGTAGACCTTCGCCACTCCCTCCAGTGCGATTCCCGCCATTGCGCGGCATTCTAGCCGCTTGGCACCGTGCTGAAGCGGTCGGCGTCAGAGTCGGCTGGCGTCGGCTGGCTCAATGTCCTCGAAGCGGTCGATGCGGCGCAGCGCGGGGAAGAAGACCCCCCACAGCACCGCGACGCCGATTGAGGCCACGCCGCCGACCACGATCGCGGGCACCGTGCCGATCAGGCGCGCCAGCGTGCCCGACTCGAATGCGCCGAGCTCGTTGGAGGCGCCGATGAAGACGCGCTCGGCCGCGCCGACGCGCCCGCGCAGCTCCGGTGGCGTCAGCAGCGGACCGAGCGTCGAGCGGATGAAGACGCTGATCATGTCGGAGGCGGCGAGGAACGACAGCGCGACGAGGCTCAGCCAGAACGAGTCGGAGAAGCCGAAGACGATCGTGAAGACCCCGAAGAACGCGACGGCAAGCAGGAGGACCGGACCGACGCGACGCTGGATCGGTCGCGCGGAGAGGAGGATTCCCACGGCGACCGCGCCGACGCCGGGAGCGGCGCGCAGGACGCCGTAGCCGACCTCGCCCACGTCGAGGATGTCGCGCGCCACGACGGGCAGCAGCGAGGTCGCTCCGCCGAACAGGACGGCCACGAGATCGAGGCTGATCGCCCCGAGCAGGGCCGGCGTGGCGAAGATCAGACGCAGGCCTGCCGTTGCGTCGGACAGCGTGGCCGGCGTGCCCGAATCGACCTTGTGCTCGGTGCCGATGCGCCTCGAGACCATCAGCACGAGGACGAGGCCGATGGTCTCCGTCACCATCGCGGCGGCGTAGGGGACGACGTCGCCGAAGGCCTGGAAGATGCCGCCAAGCAGCGGGCCGATGATCAGGGCGCTCTGCCACGTGGCCGACGACATGGCCATGGTGCGCGGGAGCGCGCGCTGGGTGACGGCGGCGGCGATCATCGGCGTGAACGCGGGGGAGGCGAAGGCGCGCGACGCGCCGAGCCCCGCGGCGAGCACGTAGAGCGGCCAGGCCCGGGTGTCGCCGAGCGCCGCGTCGATCAGCAGCAGCCCCGCGAAGAACAGGGTGCCGAGATCACCTGCCGCGGTCACGAGACGTCGATCCAGCTTGTCGGCCAGATGTCCTGCCGGCAATGCGAGCACGAGCGCGGGGAGAAACTCTGCGAGCCCGATCAGCCCGAGCGTGAGCGGATCGCCGGTGCGCGCATAGGCCTGCCAGCCGAGGGCGGCGCCGATGATCCCGAACGACAGCGTGGCAAGGAGGGCGGAGGCGAGCAGTCGCGCCACCATCCCATGGCGCAGCAGCTCGAGCGCGGACGTGCCGTCGGCGAGGTCCTGGAGATCGTCGGGCGTACCCACCGCGGCAGCGTCGCAGACGCAGGCTGGACGGGGCGCCGAAGGAACGCGCGCCGGCGAGCGCCAAGCGTCAGCGGCGTCGACGCAGACGCGTGCCGTGCGGCACCACGAGCAGCGTGACCCACACGATCGGCGCCCACTGGGGACCGACGACGAGCGAGAACGGAATGGCGGCGAGGATGACTGCGATGGCGATCGGTCCGCGCCTGCTGGGGTGGCCGCCGAGTCGGCTGATCAGCGCAATCAGACCGCTGGCGAGTGCGATCGTGCCGGCGTAGATTGCGACGGCGGTGACGTCATCGTTGTGATTCGAGTACAGCTCGGTCGAGAACGGCATCAGACAGATCGTCGCGAGGAACGCGAAGTTGAGGGCGACGATGCGCATCGGCACGACCTCCGGTAGCCGATCAAGCGCGTCATGGTGGAGCAGCCAGAAGCGCGCGATCAGGAAGAAGCTGAGGGCGAACAGCGCGATGGCGCCGAGCGAGTCCGCATCGAAGGCCTGCAGCAGCGACTCGCCGTCCCGCGGCATCGGCGCGTCGATCCCGAGCACGAGCAGCGTGATCGCGACGGCCATGATGCCGTCGGAGATGCCCTCGAGCCGCCCTCGACGGATCCCGCGTTCCGCATCCGCATCCATGCCCTTAGCGTCGCAGGCGGGGAGGATGCAACGGGGGCAGGCGGGCGGGAAACTGGCGGAGCCCGCCGCAGCTGCGACGGGCTCCATCAGTAGCGCATACGGGATTCGAACCCGTGCTACCGCCGTGAGAGGGCGGCGTCCTAGGCCCCTAGACGAATGCGCCAGGTGCTCGAACGAGCAGCGGCAGTGTAGCCAGAACCGCCTGCGCCCTGCGTCGGCGCTACCAGTTGCTCGGAGGCGTCGTCTCCGACAGCCGCGTCCAGAATGCGTGGTGCTCCTCCGCGGCCTCGACCAGCCGGGAGTGCCAGACCGCCTTGTCGACGGCGACGGGGCCATCGCCCATCGCGTTGCCCGACAGGCAGATCCAGTGGCCGGGGTGCTCGCGCATGAAGAGCAGGAGGCCGACGTCGCCCTCGAAGAGGTCGGCGATCGCCACCGCCTGGGCATCGGTCAGCGCCGTGCCAGTGGGCGGAGCGAGCGCGATGATGCCGTCGCGGACCGCTCGGACGCGATCCGCGTTGGGAAACAGCGCTCCGGGGATCACGCCCATGTCCGAACCTTCGCCGTGGGGGCGTGCCCGGCCGACCGATAAGGTTGCGTCATGACCTTCCTGATCCTCGTCGCAGCGGTGGTCGCCATCACCGTCATCGTGCAGCGCGGCGTGTGGCCCGCCGCGTGGCTGACGGGCGCCTGGCGGTCGAGCAAGGCCTACGTGGTGACGGCGCCGGCGTCGTTCCTCTACGTCTTCGTCATCGGCGTGACCACGGTGGTGCTGCTGTCATCGGCCGATTCGATCTCGAACCTGCTCCTCGCGACGCGCTCGTCCACGCTCCAGGTGCTGTTCCAGCACCCGCTGCGCGGGTTCGTGCAGAGCGCCTTCTGGGTGGCCACGCCGATCGAGTTCCCGCTGGCCATCCTCTACGCCACGCTGCTCGCACC
>JBPCSK010000418.1:0-7134 GCA_051007275.1 Gaiellales bacterium
GTCGCGCCCCGACCTCCCAGCCGATCCCCGACAAGCGGATCGAACCGACGGACGCCGACGCCGACCGCGTGCCGCCGATCGTCGGTGTCATCGCACCGCTCGCGCGCTCGGTGAGCACACCCGTCGAGCTGATGATGAGCATGGCGATCACGACCGCACTTCCGGCGCCGAGGGCGAGCGCGAGGCTGCGCAGCGTCGCGTGCCCCGTGACCAGCACGAGCGCCACCGTCACCGTCCCCAAGGCAATCGCAGCGGAATGCCAGACCAGCGTGTTCATCGAGTGCCTCCGGATCTGGCGGCAGGCTATGAACGCACCGCGGGGCGGCGTGCGTGATCGGGCGCGCACCGCGCGCGGGCTTCTCCGGAACGCGAACCGCCCGCCTCCCCCGTGGGGAAGGCGGGCGTCGCGAGCGGTCTAGCCCAGGAGGCCGCGATCGTGCGCGGCCTGCACGAGCTCGGCACGGCGGTGCATGCCGAGCTTCGCCTGCAGACGCGCACGGTGCGTCTCGATCGTGCGCACCGACAGGAACAGGGTGCCGGCGATCTCCTGATTGGTGTACCCGAGGGCGATGAGGCGGAGCACCTCGTTCTCGCGCTCGGTCAGATCGCCGTTCCCGTTCTGCATGCTGACATCGGCGAGGGCCACCGCCAGCGTCGGGGCGACGTACTGCTCGCCCCGCGATGCGTTCCACACGGCATCGACGAGATGCCGCGTGCGGGAGGTGGGCGTCAGGCAGGCGGTCGCGCCGGCCCGCAGCACCTCCCGTGCCGCGAATGGATCCCCACTGGGGAGGATCGCGACGATCGAGGTCTCGGGCGATGCGCTGCGCACCGCTCGGATCACCTCGCATGGATCTGCGGGCAGATCCATCAGATCGACGACCAGCACCCGCGGATGCTGCATGCGGGCGACCCGCACGGCATCCTCGATTGCCCCTTCCGTGGACAGGACCTCGAAGCCCGTCTGCTCGCCCAGCAAGCAGCCCATGGCGTCAAGGTACATGTCCGCGCTCCCCGCGACGACGACGGTGATTGTGCGGTGCTCAACGGCAGCCATCACATCTACCTCCGTTACGAACTTGCTCGCCCGGTCCACCTGCGCCAGGAGGCAGAGGCTTCGTCGGGCGATCCTCGTGTGCCGGTGGGTACGACCCGTCCGGTAAGAGACAGACTACCCGTAATCACCCGCAGAAACCGAGCCGCGCCCAGATCAGAGGCAAGCCCGCACACCTTCTGCGGGTTTCCCGCAACTACCCTTCGTCGTGACCCGAAGCGGAATACCGTGGAGACACCATGACGCGCTGCGGATTTGCCATCACCCTCGCGCTCGCCGCGCTCGCTGTCGTGGCACCGGTCGCCGTCGCCGGGACACCAACGCAGGATCTGGCATGGCTCAACGCCCTGCGCGCGACCAACGACATTCCCGGTGACATCGTGATGCACCCCGATTGGGCGGCGAACTGCGCCCAGCACGTGTCCTACATGCGCGTGACCGGCACCGTCACCCACCCCGAGGATCCGAGCAGCGCGGCGTGGTCTGAAGGCGGCAACTGGGCCGGCACGCACGCGGTGCTCGCCTCGACGATCCCCTGGACCGAGAGCGCGTTCATCTGGGAGTCGGCGCCGCTGCACCTCGCCCAGCTCCTCGCGCCGCAGTTATCGCAGACGGGGATCGCCGACGACGGGCAGCTCGTCTGCGTCACCACCTGGCCAGGCTATCTGCGTGCCGCACCTGCGACCGATGCTGTCCTGACGTATCCCGGCAACGGCTCGACGATCTACTCCCGCGAGGTGAGCGAGGAGTGGCCGATCACGCCCGCCTCCGCGCTCGGGCTCGCCAATCCGACCGGTCCGCACCTGTACGTGTACGCCTGGGGTCCGGCCTCCGACGCCGGCATCACCGCCGATGGCCAGCCCCTCGGCATCCGCTCGGCATCGCTGCGCGGACCGAGCGGACCCGTCGCGCTGCACTGGGTCGACAATGTCACGCCCCAGATCGGGCAGTACCTGCCGACCGCCTCCGGGATCCTGATTCCCGACCATCCTCTCGCCGAACAAGCGTCGTACCTGGCCTCGGTCACCTTCACGAACGGTGTCACTCATACGTGGGGGTTCACCACCCTCGCCGCACCGCCGGCCTACGTCGTGCGGGGCGTCCGGCTCCACGCACGACGCACGGTCGGCACCCGCCTGCGCCTTACGATCCGCGGGCGCCTCGCCGATCACGCCTCCGGCGTCGGCCTCGGCGGCGTCGTCGTCTCGCTGTCCAGTTCGGGTCGCACGAAGAACGTCACCACGAGGCCCGGCGGGCGATTCACCGGCACGCTCGTGGTCTCGCGCGGCACGCGCATCGGCACGCTGGTGGTCACGCTGCGCGCCGCCGACTCGTTCACGGCGGCCTACGACGCGCCATTCAACCGCTGACGGCGGTGCTCCCGCAGCGCGAGAAACGGTGCGACATCACCGTGAGTCGCGGCGTCGCCCCGGAGATGAAGTACGTGCGTGCCAGCACGACGTGCTCGGTGCGATCGCCCTGCGGCAGCACCGTCTCGAGCGTGTAGCTGCGCCAGCTGAGCGACGTCGCGTGCACGCGCTTCACGACCCGCCCATCGCGGCGGAATACGATGTGATCGATGTTGCGACCGATCACGCGTGTCGTCACCGTGCCTCGCCGCGTGCATCCCTCAGCACCGCGGAGAATGGCGGATCCGCGGATGAACGGCGGTGGCAGCAGAATCGGCTTGGCCGAAATCGGGACCGCGCCCGCCGCTGCGGGCGTCAGCGCGGTGTTGACGAACGCGCAGACGACGGCATGGCCCGCAGGTACGGTCACCGCCGTGGACGTCAGGGGTGCGGCGGCCACGACCTCGGTGCTCCCGTCCATGCACGTGACCGACGTGCTGTAGGACCCGACGCCCGTGCCCGGCGTCGGCGTCTCCGACACGACGAACGTGCCGCCGAGCACGTGCTGGACTCCCGTCGATCCACCATCGCCCACTCCCATGGCGAGCGCAACGCCGTCGATCGAGAGGTCAAAGCGGGCGCCGTCCGTTGCAGGGGCGACGCCGACGCGGACCGTCAGCGTCGTATTCTGCGCCGCCGCCGGACGCGCCCCGACGAGCACCATCAGCATGAGACCGCAGACCACTAGACCCGCGACCGTGTATCGGGAGAGCGTTGCCGGGACGGTCATCGAGGTTCCTCCGTCGTTCGATGCCTCAGACGCTAGGCCTCCTGATCGACGCACCTCACGGGCAGGTCCCGCCGATCGCCGCGGGCGAGCGCGCTGCGCGTCGGGCTCACGCTGCAGAAATGCTGCGGATGCGCCGCAGGCGCGCGAGGGTCCGCGTCTCAGACGGAGGCGGGAGCCGTGCCGACGAACTTCGCCGGGTTCTCGAGGAACCGGCCCTTGCAGCCGTTGCAGCTGAAGTAGTAGGTCGTGCCCTCATGCTCGACCGAGGGCGTCGTCTCGTCGACGAGGATCTCGGAGCCCGAGGTGGGATCGATCGCGGTGCGCGGCCCGGCGGCCTGCGCGGCGCGGGTGCGCTGCACGATGCCCGCCACGACGGCGAGAGCGATCTCCTCCTGCGTGACCTCGCCGAGCTCGACGCCCGGGCGGGTGTCGATCGTGGCGATGAGGTCGTCGGCGACCTTGCGCTCGCGCAGCAGCTCGAGGGCGGCATGCGCGCGCTTGCGCGATGCGATCAGCGAGAGCGAGGCCGGCGCGTGGGCGAGCCCCACCTCGAGGGCATCCTCGTCGTAGTGCCCCATTGAGGCCACGACGACGTTGGCACCGGGCTCGATGCCGGCGTCGTCAATCCCCTTGCGCCCGTCGATCAGCAGCACGCGATGCCCGATCGCCTCGCCGATCGAGGCGACGGCATGGGCGACCGGCGTGTGGCCGATCACGACGAGCTGCGGGGTCGGCACGATTGGCTCGAGGAAGATGTCCACGGTCCCTCCTGAGGGGCAGGTGGTGGTGAGACCCGTGACGCCGCTCGGCGGCAGCAGATCCTCGGGGCCGATGCGGAGCAGCTCCGTCTCGCCCGTCTGCAGGGCGCGGCGAGCGTGCCGTACGACGTTCGGCTCGGAGCACGAGCCGCCGATCCAGCCCTCGACGCGGCCATCCGCGAACACGATGGCCTTCGCGCCGGGCCGGACCGAGGCTGGTGCCTCGGCCCGGACCACGGTCGCGAGCACGTACGGCTGTCCCTGGAGGGCCAGGTCCGCTGCCGTGCGTGCGATGTCGAGCGTGCGCTTCATGAACTCAGTATCGACCCGATCAGTCGTCGGAGACGCCGTTGTCGCGCAGGACCTTCCAGACCTTGTGCGACGACAGCGGCATGTCGATGTTGGTGATGCCGTACGGATGGAGGGCGTCGACCACGGCGTTGACGAACGCCTGCGGCGAGCCGACCGTCGGCGATTCGCCGACGCCCTTCGCGCCGAACGGATGATGCGGCGACGGCGTCGTGCACTCACCCAGCGTCCAGTCCGGGCTCTCCACCGCGGTCGGGATCAGGTAGTCCATGAAGTTGCCGCCGAAGCAGTTGCCGTCCTCGTCGAACGAGATCAGCTCCATCATCGCGGTGCCGAAGCCCTGCGTGAGGCCGCCATGGATCTGGCCGTCCACGATCATCGGGTTGATGCGGGTGCCGCAGTCGTCGACGGCGACGAACTTGCGGACCTTCACCTGCCCCGTGCCCTTGTCGACGTCGACGACGCAGATGTACGTGCCGAAGGGGTACGTCATCTCGGGTGCGTCATAGTACGTGACGTCCTCGAAGCCCTTCTCCATGTCGTCGGGCAGATCGGACTGGTACGCCCCGAAGATGCACTCCTGGATGGTCTTCGTCTTCTCCGGCGAGCCCTTCACGGTGAAGGTGCCGCTGTCGAACTCGAGATCATCCGGCGCGCACTCGAGCAGGTGCGCCGCGATCTGGCGCGCATTCTCGCGGTGCTTGCGGGCCACGATCGCCGTCGCCGCGCCACCCGTCGGGGTCGAGCGCGACGCGTACGTGCCGAGGCCGTACGGCGTGTGGTCCGTGTCGCCGTGCTCGACGGCAATGTCCGTGTACGGGATGCCGAGCTCGTTCGCCACGATCTGCGCGAACGTCGTCTCGTGCCCCTGACCCTGCGACTGGACGCCGAGCTTGAGCACGCCCTTGCCGGTCGGGTGGATGCGGAGCTCCGCCGAGTCGATCATGGCGAGACCCGCGATGTCGCAGATCTTCGACATGCCGGCACCGACGATCTCGGTGAACGACGAGAAGCCGATGCCCATGATCTCGCCCTTGGCGCGCTTCTCGGCCTGCTCCTTGCGGAGCTCGTCGTAGCCGACCAGATCGAGCGCGATGTCCAGCGCCTTCTCGTAGTCGCCCGAGTCGTACTCCCAGCCCATCGGGCTCTTGTACGGGAACTGATCCGGCTGGATGAAGTTCCTGCGGCGCAGCTCGGCGGCGTCGATGCCGGTCTGCAGCGCGAGGTTCTCGACCAGACGCTCGATCAGGTAGGCCGCCTCGGTCACGCGGAACGAGCACCGGTAGGCGATGCCGCCCGGCGCCTTGTTCGTGTAGACGCCGTCGACCTTGCAGTGCGCCGCCTGGAAGTCGTACGAGCCCGTGGCGATGTTGAAGAAGCCGGCCGGCCACTTCGACGGCTGCGCCTGCGCGTTGAAGGCACCATGGTCGGCGAGGACGTTGGCGCGGACGGCGAGCATCTTGCCGTCCTTCGTGGCCGCGATCTCGCCCTCCATGTGGTAATCGCGGGCGAAGCCCGTCGACATCAGGTTCTCCGTGCGGCTCTCGATCCACTTGACCGGCTTGCCGATCAGGAGCGACGCCGCGGTCGCGACGACATAGCCGGGGTAGATCGGCACCTTGTTGCCGAAGCCTCCGCCGACGTCCGGCGAGATGATGCGGATCTTCTGCTCGGGCAGACCCGCCACCAGCGCGAACAGCGTGCGGTGGGCGTGCGGGGCCTGGCTCGTCAGGTAGATCGTCATCTTCCCGGTCGCCTTGTTGTAATCGGCGACCGCGCCGCAGGTCTCCATCGGCGCCGGGTGGATGCGCGGGTAGAGCGTGTCGAGCTTGACGACGATGTCGGCGTCCGCGAAGACGCGGTCCGTGGCATCGGCGTCACCGGACTCCCACGTGAAGATGTGGTTGTCGGTCTTGCCCTCGAGGTCCGAGCGGATGATCGGCGCGTCGGCGTCGAGCGCCTTCTTCGGATCGGTGATCACCGGCAGCGGGTCGTAGTCCACGTCGATGCCCTCGAGCGCGTCCTCGGCCTGGTACTGCGTCTTGGCGATCACGCAGACGACCTCCTGGCCCTGGAAGCGGACCTTGTCCGTCGCCAGGACGGCCTGCGTGTCGCCGGCCAGCGTCGGCATCCACGCGAGGCCGTGCTCGGCCAGCATCTCGCCTGTCACGCACGCGATCACGCCCGGCATCTCCATCGCGCGGGAGCAGTCGATCGAGTTGATCTTGGCGTGGGCGAACGGCGAGCGGTAGATCGCCATGTGCAGCATGCCGGGCAGCTGGACGTCATCGACGTAGTTGCCCTTGCCGCGGATGAAGCGGTCGTCCTCGACGCGCTTCGGGGACTGCCCGATCGCGCCATCGACGGTGCTCACAGTCGGCGCGCTCATGCGGTCGCCCCTTCCTTCTTCTTGGCCGCGTAGTGCACGGCCTTGATGATGTTCACGTAGCCGGTGCAGCGGCAGAGGTTGCCGCTGATGGCCTTGCGGATCTCGTCCTCGGACGGATTCGGGTTCTCCTCGAGCAGCGCCGTGACGGTCATCATCATGCCCGGCGTGCAGTAGCCGCAGTGGAGACCGTGCTCCTCCTTGAAGCCCTCCTGCACCGGGGACAGGCCGTCGGCGGCTTCGAGGCCCTCGACGGTCGCGACCTCGCGGCCGTTCGCCTGGACAGCGAGGATGGTGCAGGACTTGACCGGCTTGCCGTCGAGCAGCACCGTGCAGGCGCCGCAGGACGTCGTGTCGCAGCCGATGTGCGTGCCCGTGAGATGCAGGCTCTCGCGGATCATGTGGACGAGCAACAGGCGCGACTCGACCTCGCCCTCGTGCGCCGCGCCGTTCACCATCACCTTGATCCGATGCGTGGACATCAGAGA
>JBPCSK010000419.1:0-10746 GCA_051007275.1 Gaiellales bacterium
GGTCAGGTGGACCCGGCCGAGGAGGCCCGCGCCGACGACGGTGAGAGCCGGATAGATGAAGAGGATCAGCGTCACGGTCGCCGGGTCCATTCGCTGCACCGCGGCGAAGTACAGCGCTGGGCCGGCGATGGAGGTGAAGCACGCGATCAGCACGGGTCGACGGTGTCCGCGCAGCGTGGCGCGGCGCGCGCGGTTGAGCAGGAACAGCGCCAGCACGAGGAACAGCGTGGCGCGCACGGCGAGCAGCACGCCCACGGAGGCACCGTGGTCGTACGCGACCGATGCGAACACGCCCTGCGTGCCGTACAGCACCGCCGACACGGCGATGAAGAGCTGGGCGGTGCGGATGCCGTGCGGAGCGCGGATCAGCCGGTTCGACGGTGGAGTGGGCGCCACACGCGCCATGGTACGGCCGCAGGTGGCGCGCCATGGCGGCTGCACGGTACTGTTCTGCCCATGGCAGCCCTGTCCCACGATGCCCGCGCGTTCCGCGACACCGTTGGCGCCTTCGCCACGGGCGTCACCGTCGTCACGACGACGAACGCCGGCGCACCGCAGGGCATGACCCTCAACTCGTTCACCAGCGTCTCGCTCGACCCGCTGCTCGTGCTGGTGTCGATGGCCCATGGCACGCGCTCGCTCGACGGCATCAAGCAGAGCCGCAAGATGGCGGTCAACGTCCTGCACCGCAAGCAGCAGGAGGCGGCCTTGGCGTTCGCCCAGCGCGGCGGCGACTTTCCGCACGAGCACGCGGTGCTCGACCCGCACGGCTTCTACTCCGTGCGCCACTCGCTCGCGATCATGCGGTGCGAGATCTTCGACATCGTCACGGCGGGCGACCACGACCTGGTGATCGGCGAGGTCGTCCACTTCGAGAGCTCGCCCGGCGAGCCGCTGATCTTCCATCGCGGCGCCTTCGGCGGGCTCGATGAGGATGCGCTCGTGCCGCGCGGTCGCGTCATCGGCATCTCCGATGGCGAAGGCTGGATGTAGCACCCGTTCGCGAATTCGTACGGATTCGCACGTGCCCGCTGCAATTCCTGTTGCAATCGGCTAGGGTTGGCGGCATCCCGCCGCTTGGGGGGACGTGAGGCCCGGCGCACTGGGTCGTTAGAGAAGGACGGGTGCCGCATGGCGACCGGAGTTGTGAAGTGGTTCTCCGATGCAAAGGGCTATGGCTTCATTGCCCCTGATGGCGGAGGCAAGGATCTCTTCGTCCACTACACCAGCGTTGCGGGTTCGGGTTTCCGCACGCTCCGCGAGGGTGCAAAGGTCACCTTCGAGGCGCGCGAGGGCCAGAAGGGCCCCGAGGCGATCGACGTCGAGATGGTCGACTGATCAACTGCGTCTTGCGGCGCCGTCTCCGCCTTCGGGTGGAGGCGGCGCCTCTTTTTTTGCGCGGCTAGTCTCCCGGTGACACCGAGGAGCGGCAGATGACCGACGCATGGGGCGCCTTCGAGGCGCGGATGAACGAGCAGAGCGACCTAGGCGGCATCATGGGCCTGCTCGGCTGGGATGAGCAGACGATGTGCCCGCCCGGCGGTCGCGGCGCGCGCGCCCACCATGGCGCGACGCTCGCGGCGATCGCGCACCAGCGGCTGGTCGACCCGGCCTACGGCGAGGCGATCGAGGCTGCGGCCGCGCTCCCCGATCTCACGGTGGCCCAGCAGGCGATGGTGCGCGAGGCGCGCCGCGGCCGTGACAAGGCGACGAAGCTGCCCGAGGCATTCGTGCGCGCGATGGCGCAGCAGCGCTCCGCCACCAACCAGGCGTGGGAGCACGCGCGCGAGACGAAGCGCTTCGAGGACTACCGGCCGGCGCTCGAGCAGCTGATGCGGCTCAAGGTGGAGGAGGCCGATCTCCTCAAGGGCGACGGCACGCGCTACGACGCGCTGCTTGACGACTTCGAGCCGGGCATGCGCCTCGAGCGCCTGCAGCCGCTGCTGGGGTCGCTGCGCGACCGCCTGGTGCCGTTCGCACAGACCCTGCTCGACGCACCGGCACCAGACGTCGCGGTGTTGGAGCAGGGCTTCGATCGCGATCGCCAGTACGCCTTCTCGCTGCGGGTCCTCGAGGATCTCGGGTTCGACTTCGAGCACGGTCGCCAGGATCTGTCGACCCATCCGTTCACCGGGGGCACCGCGCCGAGCGACGTGCGCCTGACCACGCGCGTGTGGGAGGACTGGCTCCCCGCGTGCCTGTACGCGACCGTGCACGAGTGCGGCCACGGGCTCTACGAGCAGGGGCATGCCCGTGAGCTGTGGCGCACGAGCGTCTGCGGCGCGCCGTCGCTCGGCCTGCACGAGTCCCAGTCGCGCTTCTACGAGAACGTGATCGGGCGCTCGCTGCCGTTCTGGGAGCACTACCTGCCCGTCGCGCGCGAGTTCTTCCCCGGCCAGCTCGACGACGTCGATGCGATGGCGATGCAGCGCGCGGTCTGTCGCGTGGCGCGCACGCCGATCCGCGTCGAGTCGGACGAGGTGACGTACAACCTGCACATCCTGCTGCGCTTCGAGCTCGAGGTCGATCTGATCGAGGAGCGCGTCGCCGTCGCCGATCTGTCCGAGGTCTGGAACGCCCGCATGGAGCAGTACCTCGGCTACACGCCGAAGGACGACGTCGAGGGCGTCATGCAGGACGTCCATTGGTCGGAGGGGCTCTTCGGGTACTTCCCGACGTACACGCTCGGCAACCTCTACTCAGCGGCGATCCGCGAGGCGATGGCCCGCGACCTGCAGATCGACGACCTCGTGCGCGCCGGCGAGTTCGGCCCGATCCTGACCTGGGTGCGCGAGCGCATCCACGCCGTCGGCGCCGTGCCGCTCGGCGAGGACCTGATGCGCGACGTGACCGGCAAGCCGCTCGAGATCGACTCCTTCATGACGTACCTCGAGACCAAGTACGGCGCCCTCTACAGCCTCTGATCGCGCTGCGACTTCCGATTGGGGTCAGACCCCAATCGGAAGTTGATGCAGGTTCGGCTCGAAGTTCGGAATGGGGGCAGACCCCATTCCGAACTTGAAGGTCAGTGTGGTCCAACTTCCGAATGGGGTCAGACCCCAATCGGAAGCGGATTCGCCATCGATCAGTAGACGATCGTGACCTCGGCGCGGCGGTTGCGTGCGCGGCCGGCGTCGGTGTCGTTGCTGGCGCGCGGGTCGGCCTCGCCCTTGGTGACCACCGTGGTGGTCGCGTCCTTGATGCCGGCGCGCCGCATCAGCGCGTGGCAGAGCGTCTGCGCGCGCTGGTTGCCGAGCGCGAGGTTGAACGCGTCGGACCCACGGCTGTCGGCGTACCCGATGCACGTGAGGCGCTTCACGCTGTGCGGCAGCACCATGCCGAGCTTCGCGACGAACGCGCGCCCCCTGGCGGTCAGCGTCGCGCTGCCGGTGGCGAAGGTTCCGGCGATGGGCTCGATCGTCTGCTGCGGCGCGCGCAGATCGATCATCTCGGACGCCACATACAGCATCCCGCTGGCGTCCCTGCCCACGATCTGCGCCGTGGCGGGGACTTCAACGGAGTGGCGCAGGAGCGATCGCCCCACGGCGTTGAGGTGCACGAGCAAGGCGATTCGGCTGCGGCCCGACGTCGGTGCCGCCGTCGCGGTGCCGATCACGAGATCGCCGGCGCGACGCACGGAGTAGATGCCGCCGACGCTGTCGGCCGCGCGGTGCGACGTCGTGAGGGTGACGGCGCAGGACACGAGGGTCACGCCAGTCGGGGCGAGGCACGGGACGCCGACCGACTGGCCGCCGCGCCGTGCCTGCGGCATCGCGAGCGGAAGCATGGTCACGGGCGCGCCCGGTGCCATCGCGCCGGCGACGACGGGATCCATCATCGCGGTGGAGGCGGGCACCATCTGCATCGTGTCGATCCACGGTTGCATGGCCATCGGCATGCCCGTGGTGATCGTGATTGGCTGCGACAGCGTTGTGCCGCCCGGGTTGGTGGCGCTGACGACGAACGTCGAGACCGCGGTGGTCGTCGGCGTGCCCGACAGCGTCCCGTCGGCGGCGAGCGTGAGGCCCGCGGGCAGCGAGCCGGAGGCGACGGCGTACGAGACGGCGTCGGTCGCGGTGAACGCGAAGGTGTACGCCGCCCCGAGCGGCAGCGTCGCGGCCGGGAGCAAGCTCGTGAAGAGGGGCGCCTCGGGATCGGCAAATGAGACCGAGATGACGCCTGCGCCGGTGCGCGCGCCGGTGGCGTAGGTGACGCCGGTGAGCGACGTGGCCGCCCACGACGACCCGCCGCCACCCGAGCCGTTGTTCCAGTTCGGACCGAGGAACGCACCGCCGCCGCCGCCGTAGTACCCGCCGCCGCCAGCACCGCCGCCCCTGTGCGGCGTGACGCCCGCCGTGTAGGAGCTGCCGCTTCCGCCGACGCCGAGCGTGCCTGCACCGCCGCGGGTGTAGTTGCCGCATCCGCCTGCGCCCGCGGCGCTCTGGGTGGCGCCACCACCGCCGGAGCTGCCCGTGCAGACCGATGTGTACTGCCCGTTGGCGCCCGTGCCGGCTGTGCCGACCTGGCCGCCGTCGCCGCCGGCCTTCGCGAAGCCGTTGTTGGCCAGACCGCCACCGCCACCGCCCGCGACGAGCACGCGATTAGTCAGCGCGCTGCCGCCCACGCGGATGTCGGACGCGCCGCCACCACCACCGCTGTACTCGGACGTGTTGGAGGCGGGCGCCCAGTAGCCCGAGCCGCCGCCGTTCCAGCCGCCACTCGCGGACGAGCCCGCGCCGCCGGGGTAGATGCCGAGCGTGGTTCCGGGCGTCGTGGACAGGGTTGCTTGCACGCGTGCGCCCTTGCCGCCGCTGCCGGTTCGTGACGCCGCGGTGGCAGTCGCTCCCTGGGCACCCTGGGCGTCGATCGCCACCGTGGTGACGCCGGTCGGCACGACCCACGCGTACGCGTCGCCAATCGCGGGGAACGTGATCGTGCAGGTTCCCTTGCTGCAGGTCGGGGTGGGGGCCGGCTGGGCGGCGGTGGCGACACCAGCGGTGGCGAGCGCCACGCTGGCTGCGGCGAGGGCGAGGAGAGGCGTGAGCGTGCGCATGGGCGCAATCCTACCCTGCTGACACGGCTGTCAGAGTGAGGCGGCTTGCGGTTTCGGCGACGTGCCTACGGCGCCTTGCGGCCGTGCTCGACGAAGTGCCGGTGCGTGACCGGCATCTGCGTCTCGAAGAGCGCCTCGACGGCCTCGGCGTACCGGCGGATCTCGCGCTGCGCGTGCTCCTGATTGCGGAGCGAGAGGAAGTTCATGAGGCTGCGCGCGTTCAGCGTCCAGAAGAACTCGGTCATGATCCCGACCGGCAGGACGCTGCGCGCGACCTCCTTGGCGACGCCGTCGGCCAGCATCGACTCGTACGCCGCGTAGGCGGCGCGATACGACTCCTCGATGATGCCTCGCGTCTTCTCGGCGAGTTCCATCGGCACGGCCTCGAACGTGTACGCACCGGGCTTGCCGACCTGCGTGCGCACGTCCTCGAGGGCCGGCACGTAGAACGCCTCGTCGATCTTGGCGTAGCGCCCCGAGAGCTCGTTGAATGACCCGACGCGGTGGCGGATCCACTCGCGCATCACGAAGATCGGGCAGCGCACGTGGAAGCGGAATGCGTTGTGCTCGAAGGGTGTCCCGTGACGCTCGCGCATGAGGAAGCCGATCAGCCCCTCGTCGCGCTCGTCCATCTCGTCCTTGCGCGTGCCGAACGAGACGCGCGCGGCGTTGACGACCGAGAGATCGTCTGCCATCGACTGGTCGAGGCGAACGAAGCCATCGGTGAAGACGTCGATGCGGTCCATACGCGAAACCTAGTCGGCGCTCCGGCGGTACCGTCCGCGTAGCGCCGCGGCGCTACTGCGCCATGCGTCCGCCGTCGACGACGAGCTCGGTGCCCGTCACGTACTCGGCGGTGAGCAGGTACCGCACGGCGGCGGCGATGTCGTCGGGCTCCCCGATCCGGCCGAGCGGGATGCGGGTGACGATGCGCGCGATCGACTCCGCGTCGACCTCGTCAGGCGGCAGGACGGTGCCTGGGTGCACGACGTTGATGCGATGACGTGGCGCCAGCGAGCGGGCGAGACCGGAGACCAGCGCACGCTGCGCGCCCTTGGCGGCCGAGTGGGGGAGGTAGGACGGCCAGCTGCGCATGCCGGCGACGTCGCCGATCACGACGATCGCGCCTCCATCCGCAAGGGTCTGCTGCGCGGCCTGCGCCACGAAGATCAGACCGCGCACGACGGAGCCGAGCGCGTCCTCGACGAGCTCCGGCGTGATGTCCTCAAGCGCGGTCGGGGTGAAGGCGCCGCCTGCGGCGTAGACGATGCCGTCGAGGCCGCCGAGCGCTGCCGCCGCGTCGGCGACGACCGCGCGGGCCTGCGCTGCGTCGGAGAGGTCGGCCGTCAGGGCGGCAGCGATGCGCCCATCCTGGACCGCCACGGGCTCCACCGCGGACCGCGACGAGACGGCCACGCTGCAGCCGGCCGTGGCGAGATCCTCCGCGATCGCGCGGCCCAGCCGACGGCCGCCACCGCAGACGAGCATGCGTGCGCCATCGAGTTGCATGCGTGAACGGTATCGGACGGCGGCAGGCATCCCGCAGCCACCGCTGTAGGCTGCAGACGTGCAGGCGCCCAATGCCCTCTCGCTGTTCCGCGTCGTGCTGGTGCCGCTCGTGGTGGTCGCCCTGCTGTGGGACTTCCCCGCGCACCAGTGGATCGCCGCCGCGCTGTTCGTGATCGCGAGCATCACCGACCTGCTCGACGGGCGCATCGCGCGCGCCAGCGGCAACGTCACGGTCTTCGGCACGTTCATCGACTCGCTCGCCGACAAGCTGCTGATCTGCTGCACGCTGATCGCCCTCGTCGCGATGGATCGCGTCTGGGCGTGGGTAGCGATGGTCGTGGTGGCACGCGAGTTCGCAGTCACAGGTCTGCGGCTCGTCGCGGCGCAGGACGAGGTCATCTCGGCGTCGCGTTCCGGCAAGATCAAGATGATCCTGCAGGTCGTGACGGTGCTGGCCCTGATTCTCAACACGCGCTACACGACGCTCAACGACGTCCTCGTGATCCTGATGGTGATCGCCACCGTCATCTCCGGCGTCGAGTACTTCGTCAACGGCCGCCGGCACCTGACGGCCAGCATCTCGCGCTAGCGCCGTTCCGGCGCAATACTTGGCACATCATGGCGTTCTGGCGGAAGAAGGACGACGACGTCGCGGCGGTGCTGCGCAAGGTCGGCAAGCGCGAGCCGTTTCGCTGGGTGCGGCAGCTCGATGACGCCGAGCTCGAGCGTCTGGCCGAGAACGTGCGCCAGGAGCTCGTGGCCTGCGACTCGCGCGACGAGCTGCTCGAGCAGGCGGCGCGCCTCCACTACCAGACGCAGCCGCGCCTCGAGGGGCGGCTCAAGCGCGGCGAGGATGTGGTCGACGAGGAGGCCGCCCGCGGCCGTGCGCTGGCCGTCATCTTCGAGCGCCGCTACGGGGTGAGCCTCGAGCGTGCCCTCGACGATGGGCTCGCGATCGATCCGGCGACGGAGGAGGCGAATCTGCGCATCGAGCGCGTGCTGCGCCAGCTCGGTCTCGCCTACACCGTGATCGACGAGGGGCACTGGGTCTTCGAGCTCGACGTGGCGTCGGTGCACGTGCGGCACTACGTCGCAGCGGGCTCGCTCGACGTCTATGCGCCGGTGCGGACGTGGGACGAGGACGACCAGGTCGCCGAGACGCTGCTGCGGCAGAACGGCGGGTCGGTGAGCGGCGCCTTCTGGGGCATCTGCACGTTCGAGTCGGCGGGCGATCACCTGTGCGCGTGCGCACGTGTCGGTACGGCGGATCTGCAGGCCGGAGCCGTTTCCTTCGCGCTCGCGTCGGTCGCGTCGCTGGTCGATGCCGCCGCCCGTGCCGCATCCGACGACGACTGAGGTCGCCCGCTTGGTCGCACGCTTGTGCGGTATGCGCACAAAGTTGTCACGTTGTTGGCGTTTCCGTCAACCCCGTCTATTCCTTCCTCTTGGAGAGAGAGGGGAGGAGGGTCGGAGCGCATCCGATCGCTTCTTCCGCACAACTGAGTGGAGGAGAGATCCATGCCGAAAGCCGGTGCGCGATGCTGACCGTCGACGTCCAGCTCCCCGACATCGAGGAGCTGCGCAAGCTCGTCGACGTCGGCCAGGAGCGCGGGTTCCTCCTGATCGGCGAGGTCGCCTCGGCGCTGCAGGAGGTCGAGATCTCGAAGGAGCAGATCGAGGACTTCCACGCCTACCTCGTCGAGCACGGCATCGAGCTGCACGAGGCTGAGGGTCGCATCGCGGAGAAGGTCGTCGAGGGTGAGAAGGCCGAGATCGACCTGACCGTCGAGCCCAGCCTCGACTCGCTGCGCCTGTACCTGCGCGAGATCGGCCGCGTGCCGCTCTTGACCGCCAGCCAGGAGATCGATCTGGCGAAGCGCATCGAGAAGGGCGACATGCGCGCCAAGCGCCAGATGATCGAGGCCAACCTGCGCCTCGTCGTGTCCATTGCGAAGGGCTACCTCGGACGGGGCCTCACGTTCCTCGATCTGATCCAGGAGGGATCGCTCGGCCTGATCCGCGCCGTCGAGAAGTTCGACTACCGCAAGGGCTTCAAGATCTCGACGTACGCGACGTGGTGGATCCGGCAGGCCGTGACCCGCGCGATCGCCGACATGGCGCGCACGATCCGCATCCCGGTGCACATGGTCGAGAAGCTCAACAAGGTCGTCCACACGGAACGCCAGCTGGTGCAGCGTCTCGGGCGCGAGCCGTCGGCGGAGGAGATCGCCGCGCAGGTCGACATGACCGCCGACGAGGTGCGCGACATCCTCAAGATGTCGCAGATGCCGATCTCGCTCGAGAAGCCGATCGGCGAGGAGGGCGACTCGTCCTTCGGCGACCTCGTCGAGGACGAGCAGGCGCCGTCGCCGTTCCACATCGCGACGACGACGCTGCGTCGTGAGGACGTCGAGCGCGCGCTCAACTCGCTGCCGCGGCGCGAGCGCGAGGTGATCGAGCTGCGCTTCGGTCTGAACGGCGCGAAGCCGCGCACGCTGGAGGAGGTTGGCCAGCACTTCGGCGTCACGCGCGAGCGCATCCGCCAGATCGAGAACACGACGCTCAAGCGCCTCGAGTCGCTGCCCGAGGCGCAGGCCCTGCGCGACTGCGTGGGGTGATCGCGGGGGGAGGAATTCCGACACCCACCTGGCGCGTCGCGCAAGGCGTCAGGTGGGGTAGGATGCCCGCCGTCCCGCAAGGGATGTTGGGAGTGTGCCCGAGTGGTTAAAGGGGACGGGCTGTAAACCCGTTGGCTCTGCCTACGCTGGTTCGAATCCAGCCGCTCCCATCGCGTCGAGAGAGGCTCGAGTCCATATCGCCTCCGGACCCGCGTACGCGTTTCTGATCGAGCTGAGTGCGTATACTGCACGACGTGCGCTTCGTGACACCGCCTCCCGCGTGGGCGCTCGTCCTCATGTCGGGGGTGCTTGTCCTTGTGTCGGGGGTGCACCTCGTCTCTGCAGCGGCCGCATCGGCGGCGACGCTGGGGATCGCGCCGTCGACGACGCTCGCCGGGGGAGCCACGGTGACGGCGACGATCGACGCGCCGATCGTGAGCATCGGGCAGACCACGCAGACGCTGCGGGTGGAGTGGGGTACGGACCAGGCAACGCTGACCGGTCCGGCGATAGCGCCAACCGGCTGGACGCCGGAATACACGACGGATGGCACAGCGTGGTCCGCGACGCTGCCGAGCAATCTTTCGACCGTTCGCGGTGCGCGGGCATCCGGTCCGGTGACGAGCGACGGTGCGTCGAACGGCCGCCAGACGGCGACGACGACGAACACGGCCTCGTCCGTTACGGCGGAGCCGAGCTTCCCGTCGGCTGGTGGCGGCGATGGCTATGACATCTTCACGAGCGCCCGCTACATCATGACCGTGGTGCACCACTCGGCCGATTACACCGGCGGGGTGATCATTTCGTGCTGGCTTCGCTCGACGGGTCAGGCGTGCTCGCCCGCTCAGTACACGAAGCCCGGCTTTCAGACGTCATACGCCGCAAACGGCGTCGTCGTCGGTACGAAGGTGTACGTGATGGCGCAGAACGACACCACGGGTACGGTTGGTCTCGTCTGCACCGACATCTCCGCGTTGCCCTTCGCGGACTGCGGGTATACGGCACTCGTGACGCCCGCGAGCGGTTACTACAACCCGCCGCGAGTGTTCGCGGGCACAATCGCCGTAAGCGGCACGCGCATCTACGGCGGCGTGCAGGACAACGTCAACTGGGGCACGCTCGTGAGCAAGTGGGATCTCACGTGCTATGACACCGCCACGGGACAGCCGTGCGCTGGACAGCCCTACCTCACCGGCGCGTATGCGCAAGGCGGCACAGGCTCCACGTACACCTCGGCATTCGACGGCAAGGTGTTCATTGTCGGACGCACGCTCTGGTGCGTGAACGGTGCCGACGGCTCGCCGTGCAGCGGGTGGGGCACGAGCGGGTCGCCGCTCAGCGTCGACGTCTCCCCGTACGCGGCCGGCGGCGGTGCAACGAACCCCGTGCCGATGCGCGATGCCTCCGGCACCGTCACGGGCGTCTGCGTGCTCTGGAACGGTGGCTCGGCGACGCCGCCGGCGACGGCGGGGCCGGCGTGCTGGACGCTCGGCCGTGCGAGTGCGACCGTGCCGGCGGGCCTTGCGAGTCTCGCGGCCAGCAAGCCGGTCACGTACGGCGGATTGC
>JBPCSK010000420.1:0-7313 GCA_051007275.1 Gaiellales bacterium
CACTTCGCGAGCCTTGCGTGCGCGCGGATTCGTGAACCTCTGGGTATGGAGATTCGATTCACGCACCACGCGCTCGAGCGCATGGCTGAGAACGGCATCTCCGTCGAGTTGGTCCAGCAGTGCTGTCTCGATCTGGACCGCGTGCACTCGAGACGCCTCACGGGTCGCGATCGTTTCGGGTTGGCATTCACGCGCGACGTCGAGCGCGGCACGATCGAGACGATTGGTCTGCAGCGCGGCAGTCGGCTGGTGGTGATGACCGCGTACTGGCTCGTACCCGACAGCAGTCCCCCTCACCGACGAAAGCACCAACGATGAAGACCTACAATCAGCGCATGAACTTCGAGGTCAGGCACGAGGACGAGGGCGGCATTTACATGATCCGCCTGTCCAACGATGGTTCGATCGGCGGGCGGGTGTTCGGTGAAGGTGCCGTTGTCCATGTTGACACGGAGGGATCGGCGGTGGCCGTGGAGATCCTCAGCCTCCCACACTTCGACCTCGATGCCTGCGCCGCCGAGTACGGCTTCAGCGATCGTGCTGGTGCGATCGGCATGGCGCTTGCCACTGCCGCCGGCTGATCAGCCGCCGGGTGTGCGCCAGACGTCGATGGCCCGCCAGTCGGCGGCGGTCGTGGTCTCGAGGTTGTAGAGGCTGAAGCCCGTCGCGCCAGCGTTGCGGGCGCCGCGCGCCGCTGCGATCAGCTGGCGCGGCTTGAGGAAGTCGGTGACGCCCGCGATCACGTGGACGGGCGCGGTTGGATCTCCTGTCTGGGTGCGGATCGTCGTCACGCAGTCGCTGCTCATGGCCGTGGTCTGCGCGGGCGTGAGATAGCGCGACGTGTAGCACATGGGCATCATCACGTCGGTGCTGGCACGCACCTCGGCGTAGGGGAAGATCCGCCACCACGCGAGCGCGTCGCGCGGCACGATGCCTGCCATCGGCAGGTCGGGGTACGTGGCGCGCAGCCACTGCACCATTGCCGCCGCACGGTTCGCACGCAGCTGGCGGTTGCGGACGATGTCGGCCTCGATGTCCACGCCGAGCCCGTCGACGGGGTCCGTGCCGCCGGCCGCGATCGCGGCGGCGAAGCGCCGCCGATCGAGGCCGATGTTGCGGTAGCCGGGCAGATACCACGGCACGACCTTGAGGCCCTGGGCGTGCGCGAGCGCCAGCACCTGCTGCAGGTCGTCGGGGTACATGACGTCGGCGGGCGAGTGGTAGTTCGAGGACTCCCAGTAGATCGTCGACACCTGGTGCGCGACGGCCTGATCGACGACGTACTGCGGGTCGTGGATCGTGGCGTCGTAGAGGTCGACCCATAGACCCGCGCCGGCGAACACCGCGGCGCGGGTGGTCGGGTCGGACTGCGCGACGACCGCGGGAGCGGTCATCAGCACCGCCGTCATGGCGATCAGAACGGTGAGGGGGAGCGATAGCCGCACGCGCCCATGGTACGTGCGTGTCGCGGTTCGTCTCCCGTGTGCTTGCGGAATCCCGCGGGAAGGGTGCCTACTTGACCACGATCTGCAGCGCCACGGTCTTGAGGAGCCGTGATTCGTCGGCCGAGTAGTACCCCAGCACGGCTGACGTGGTGCCAGGTGCTCGCCCCGTGACGAACACGCCTGTGCGGCCCGACGTGCCGTTGACCGCCTCATCGTTCTCTGGAAGCCGCTCCGGCGGATGGGCGACGACGACCTTGGAGCTCGGGCGACGCAGCCAGAGCCAGTGCCAGTTCCGACGATCGTTGGTGAGCAGCCGGATGCCCTTCTGCTCGCCGATTGACGTCACGATCTCGCGCGGTGCGCCGACCTCGGGCTTCGCGTTGGCAGCGCTCGTGCCGATCGCGAGCACGCCGACGAGGGTCAGCACGAGCGGGATCAGGCAGCGACGCATCCATTCGATCATACGGGGGCACGGAGCGTCGGAGTGTGTTGGCGCACCCCGTCTGGCACGCCTGGTGCGGCCCGCGCGCGCGTCGAGCCGACCACCGCGCGCGGCACCATGTGGCTGATGGCCGCCAGGCGCCCACGCACCTCGCCCGATCGGCGAACCGAGATTGTTGATGCAGCGCTGCGCGTGGTGCTGCGCGATGGCATCGACGGCATCCGCTCGCAGGCCGTCGCGACGGAGGCCGGCGTTTCGGTTGCGCTGCCGCACTACTACTTCCCGACGCTCGAGGACCTCACGATCGCGCTGTGGGAGCGCGTCGAGGCGGAGGAGCGGGCACGTACGCAGTCGACGCTGAAGGGCGCTGGTTCGCCGCTGGAGCGTGTGCGGGCGTTCGCATTCGGCTCGTTCGAGGGCACGGCCGACGACGTGCGCGAACGGTGGATGCTGCGCACGGAGTTCCAGCGCCGCGCGCTCTTCGCCAGAGACATCGCCGATGCGGTGCGCGCCGCCGAGCAGCGTCGACTCGATGCGCTCGAGGTTGCGATCGCAGCCGGGCAGTCCGACGGCGATGTGCCCGCCGGTGTCGAGCCAGGCCTGATTGCGGGACGCATCGCTGGCGCCCTTGACGGCTTCGGCGTGATGCTGCTGGTCGACCTCGTGACGCCCGGTGATGCGATCGCGGGCCTGGAGGCGCTGCTCTCCGCGCCGATGACGTGGCAGCGCCCGCGAGCGCTCGCCATTCCGGCGCTCGAACCACAGCCAGACGAGGGCGATGTCGATCGCCGGAACGCGATTCTGGATGCGACGATCCGCCTGATCGAGCGCGAGGGTATCGCGGGCGTGCATTTCCCCGAGGTCGCCGATGAGGCTGGCGTGTCGCGCTCGCTGCCGCGGTACTACTACCCGACCCTCGGCGACCTGCTGCGCGCCACGTTCGCTCGGGACGAGGACATCGCGCGCCGTCGGGTGGAGTGGCGCGCGGGGCAGATCGATGACGACCTCGAGCGACTGCGTGACGCGTATGCCCATGCGATCGCCACCGACCCGGCGGGCCTGCGCCCGACGTGGGTGCTGTGGTTCGAGTACCTGCGCATCGCCGCGCGCGACCCGCTCGAGCGGCGCCGGGCGAACGCCCGTCTGGCTGGCTGGATCGCCTACGACTCCGGGATCCTGCGCGGCTTGAAGCGCAGTGGCCGTATCGCGAAGTCCGTGGATATCGACGCGGCTGAGCAGCGTCTGCTCGCCATCGACAACGGTGCCGGTGCGCTGTGGATGCTCGGCGTCTTCACCCCGGAGCACTACGCGGCGGTGATGGACGCCACGATCGACGACGAGCTCGGAATCGCCTGACGCGATTCGCGACTCAGCAGGGCAGCAGGCCCTCCACGAGCTCTTCCTGGCCGTCGCGTTCGCGGCGGATCCAGCGACCGTCCTTGTCGTAGAAGATCTGGCCGACGCGCAGCAGCTTCGGCGCGTAGCAGTGGATCGTCACGCCGGGGTCGCCGTCGGCGTAGCGGATCACGTGCATCACGCCGGGGACGCCACCGGTCGTGCCACCCGCCTCGACCCGGTTCACCTCGACGCCGCTGGGCCCGTTCCACGGGCGATCCTCGAAGATCGCTCCGCGAACGCAGGTCACGCCGAACGATGAGTCGCAGTGGTCGTGAAACCCGGTGGTCTGGCCGGGCAGCCACGAGATCGCGTAGATGTCGACCTCGTCGCACTCGTGCACGGCTCGCCAGTGGCGGTTGACGCCGTCCGCGGCATCGACCACGGGCTGCCACAGCTCGCGCTCGTCGCCGATTGCCACCGCCAGCTCCACGAGTCGATACGTGCCGTCGTCATTGCGGTGGCGGCGGACGATCGCGTGGGTGTCGATGGCATTGACGGCCACTGGGCGCTCCTTTGTGAAACGATTCACAGACGAATGCGGGCATGCTATCGCATGTCGGCCGACGACTCCAGCGGCATGGCCTACGTCTCGAGCTGCGCGATGCGCGCGGCGGCCATGTCCTGCAGCAGCCGGGCATCGACCTTCCAGTCGAGTGGCACGCGCACCGTCTTCCTGTTGAGCTCGAGGCCGGTCAGGCGCGGCTCGAATGAGGCGAGCACGCCCTTGCCCCAGGGCGCCAGCAGGATGTGTCCCTTGCTCAGCATCACGCCGATCACGTAGCCGTCACCGGACTTGAGCATCGGCTGGTTCCACGCGATCACGAGCTCGAGGTCTGGGAACTTCTTCTTGATAGCCGCGAAGATCGCAAGGATCGTCGTGGCGCCGGCGGGGTCGGCGCCCTGCAGGTAGTCATCGAGGGTGTCGAAGCGCTTCGTCGTGGTGGAGCCGCGCGCGAACATCACGACCGCGTTGGCGTGGGCCTGTGAGAAGCCGTGCCCCTGGCGCAGCACGTCGATCTGATCCTGGTACCTGCCGCTCGGCACGGCTTTCACGAGGGTGAGCCAATGGTCGATCGGCTCGCCGTGCTTCTTCTCGATCGCCGGCCAGTTGGCCGTGCGGTCACCGCTCTTCGCTGTCATGCGCGCAGTCTACGAGGGGCGCGCGGACTGCCGCCGCTTCTGCCGCGGGCTACTGCCCCGGCGCCGTGGCCGGACCGTTGTACGGCTTGGGCTGCACCGGCGCGGCAACGCCGAGGAAGACGACGATGCCATCGCCACCGGGATTCCCGCCTGCGGTGTCGATCGCGCCCGAGGGCTTCCAGTTGTTCGTCACCCACAGGTTGCCCGCGGCATCGACCTCGGTGGCTGTCTGGCGCATCAGGGGCTTATACGTCTTGGGTCCCTTCTTGCCGTAGAGCAGCTGGCCGGAGTGGAGGGTCACGGGTGCGCCGCCGGACGGCAAGGTGAAGCCCGTGGAGGGAGTCAGCGGGTCGCCGGGCTTCATGCCGTCGGGGCACGAGGTGGCGGTGAAGCCGCACAGGCGCGTGACGCCGTACTTCGTGTCGACCTGGGTGACGCCGCCGAAATTCGCAGCCCAGAGGGCGCCCGACGAGTCGACCGTGACGCCCCACGGGCCATTGATGCCGCCGCCGTCGAACGCGCCGAGCGGCGTGCCGTTGGTATCGAACGCGTAGACGGTGTCATCGGCACCGGAGGCGACCCAGGCGTTACCGGCCTGATCGATCGCGACGCCCTTGGGGTTGCCGGCCGAGCCGACCGCCACCGTCACGAGCTTCTGGACGCCGGACGGCGTGTAGCGGAGCTTCGA
The DNA here is from genome assembly GCA_051007275.1 of Gaiellales bacterium. Taxonomy (GTDB): domain Bacteria; phylum Actinomycetota; class Thermoleophilia; order Gaiellales; family F1-60-MAGs149; genus F1-60-MAGs149. The sequence goes on from JBPCSK010000420.1 coordinate 5,114, forward strand.
CGCGGTCGACGTGCCGGTGTAGCTGACCCATGCATCGCCGTTTCCGTCGAGTCGGATGTCGAATGGCTCGGCGTTTGCGTCCGCGTACGCGGGCAACGTCGTGGACGCATCGCCGCCCGGGAAGACCTGCACCTTGCTGTTGCCGTAGCTCGCCATCCAGATGTTCCCCAGCGCATCCGACACGGTGCCCTGGACGCGGTACATGGAGCTCGAGTAGCCGTACGGACCGGAGATCGCGTTGCCTGCGCTGTCGAAGACCGACACGCTGCCGCCTGGCGTGGTGCCGTCGATCGTCGGCATCGACGAGGAGGAGCCCCAGCCGAAGTTGCCTGACCAGATGCGGTTGTTCGGATCGATGCCAATGCCGAATCCCTGGCCGACGATGCCGCCGCCGGTCACGGGCGACGTCGGGCCGCCCTGCTCGCCCTTGGCGGGGCGACCGTCGGGGCGCAGCACGATGATGCAGTGCGTGGAATCCGGCGTGCCCTGCACGACGTTGTTCGTGATCCAGGCATTGCCCTTGAGATCGAAGACGAGGTTGCCGGGGCCGCCGAACGGGCAGTCCTCCTTGCCGTTGGTCGTGCGGCCGGCGGCGTTCACCTTGACTGCCAGGGTGAAGGCGTCGAGGCGCGTCCACTTGCTCGCCGCGTTCGGACCGAACTTGGTGGTCAGGTACGGCGTGAAGACGTGCGTGTCGTTGCTCAGCGTGTACAGCTGCTTGACGTTGCGTGCCGGGTTACGCGCGATCTGCTGGGCAGCCGACCACGTCGTCCCGTTCGCACCGGCCTTGGTGGCCGCGAGCAGCTCGGCGCAGGCCGCGTCGTCGCGGGTGCAGGGCACGAGCAGGTTGGCGAGCGTGTTGAGGGAGCGCCAGGCGTTCGTCTCGTTGCCGTTCGGCGGCGAGGTGATCACCTTCGACGCGCGGCCCGTGCGCGCGGCCACGAGGTTCGCGGCCATGCCTGCCGCGGACTGCAGCTGCAGCGACGTGCCGCTGATCCGCGTGCCGTTGGCCAGCTGTGCGGTCGTGTACGCGGCGGCGACGGTCGTCAGCTCGTTGATCGTCACGTGCGAGGGCGCCGTCGCCCCGAGCAGGGCGACGAGCACGCCGTGCGTGCCGCTCCGCGCGACGACGTAGTTCTGCGCCTTGCCGGCTGGCACCTTGATGGCGAAGTCCCCGGCCAGGTCCGCCTGCGTCGTGGCGACCTTGCGTGCGCCGGCCTCGGTGGCGCGGTAGACCGTGATGCTGGCGCCGCCGAGCGGCGTGGCATCCGCGCCAGTACCCGAGACCACCGACCCGTGCACGGTCGCGGCGCCTGCTGCCGGCAGGCAGACCAGACCCAGGACAACGGCTGCGGCTGCGACGATCCCCCGACGAGCTCGACGGCGGCTGATGGGGCGTTGGGGGCGCATGGCGGGCTCTACTCTCGGACGTCGCGGGCGCGACCATCATGTCACACACGCAGTGTCCTGCCCCGCGTGGGGATTTGGTCCTACCCACGGCTCGCAAATTGCGCCATGCTCGTGGTGTGAGCTCCATGCGCGTTCTCGTTGTCGACGACCACTCGTTCGGACGGTCCACGCTCGCCGGAGCCCTGGCCGGTCGCGGGCTCGATGTCCGCGCCGCGGGAACGGCGCGTGATGCGCATGCGGTTGCGTTCGAGTTCCGCCCTGCGGTTGCCGTCGTCGACCTCGATCTCGGGGCTGGTCCGACGGGCATCGATCTTGCCCGTGCGCTGCGCAAGCTCCTGCCCGAGATCGGCATCGTGATCCTGACGAGCTATCGCGATCCGCGCCTGGCCGGTGGCGGGCTGCCCGAGCTGCCCTCCGGATCCGTGTACGTCTGCAAGGCCGACGTCAGCGATGTCGGCCAGCTGATGCGGTCGATCGAGCTGGTCGCCCGCGCGCCGCTGGCCCAGCGCACGCTCAGCGCGATGACCACGGGGCCCACCGCCGAGCTGACGGATGTCCAAGTCGAGGTGCTGCTCGCCGTCGGTGCGGGCATCACCACTGCAGAGATCGCGCAGCAGCGCGGGGTCTCCGCCAGCGCCGTCGAGCAGACCATCGCGCGGATCTGCGAGCGGCTCGAGATCCCACGCCACTCCTCGCTCAATCAGCGCGTTCAGCTGGTGCAGGCGCTCAACCGCCTGCGCGGTCAGGTCGCCGGGGGGTGACCCGAGCCTCGCTGACCGGGCGGGTGCTC
>JBPCSK010000421.1:0-3946 GCA_051007275.1 Gaiellales bacterium
CTTGACGCCTGGACCCACGAGTACAACTATCACCGAGCCCACACCGCCATCGGCAGCGTCCCCGCCGCCCGCGTCAACAACGTCTGTAGGGAGGACATCTAGCTGTTCTGCCTGCCAGCCTGTGCGACGGCAGCAGGAGTGGCGTACCGGTGTGGATGTGCCAAGGAGGTCAGACCCGTATGGCACATCCGTGCGGCGTTCGGCTGTCCGACAATGTCCCTCATGGGCCAAAAGGGTCTGACCCCTTTGGCACATCCACCCTCAACCCCACCCGGGGCATCGCCACGATGGGCGTCCCACAGGCTCGTAGGCGGAACAGCGAGACCTAGAGCTCGAGGCCGTGCGACGCGACGTGCGCAGCGAAGCCGACCGGCACGAAGCCAAACTCCTGCTCGACGCCCGTCAGGCTCGCGGCGACGTTGTCGCGCTCCAGCAGCTCGACCGCAGCCGGCGTGACCGGCGGGTTGGGCAGCACCTGCATGAGCTTCGCCTGCAGCTTCACGATCGCCATCGGCGCGTGCACCTTACGCACCTTCGTCTTGCCCATGGTGCGCCCGATGATGTCGAGGACGCTGTTCAGCTCGAGCGCCTCGGTGCCTCCCAGTTCGATGTAGCGACCGAGCCGCTCATCGCCGGTGAGGCAGTCCTGGGCCGCGCGACACACGTCGTCAACGTGGATCATCTGAATCTTCGTCTTGCCGTTGCCGGCGACCGGCGCGATCGGGCCCTTGACGAGACCCGCCATGGCCTTGATGAACGGCGCGTGCGGTCCGAACTGCACGGACGGCTGCAGGATCGTCCACGGCACGCCAGCGGCCTTGAGGCCCTCCTCGCCACGTCGGCGTCCAGCGAGATACGGACCGGGCTTCGAGCCGCCGTTGTCGATGCCACCGAAGTGGATGATGCGCCCGGCACCCGCAGCCGTCGCGGCCTCGGCGAGCGCCGTGATGCCGTCGGCGTTGATGTAGTCGTAGCCGCCGGGAGGCGCCTTCTTCTCGCCGGTGATGGCAGCGCAGGAGATGACGGCGGACACGCCCTCGCAGGCGCGCTCGAGCGAGGCGCGGTCCGAGAGATCGCCGATGACCAGCTCGGCTCCGGGAGCCACGGTTGCGTCGGCTCGGCGAGCCATGGCGCGCACGGGCAGGCCAGCGCTGGTCAGGCGGCGCGCGAGGCGCCCGCCGATGAAGCCGGTCGCGCCGGTGATGAGGATCGGTCCGTCAGTCATCGTTCTACTGTGCCATGTTGGGTCGGGCGTCCAGCGCAACCGAGCTCGTCGCGGGCCGGCGCAGGCCCAGCAGCGCACGGCGCGTGACCGTGCCGAGCGGGGTGTTCGTGCGCTCCGCGATCTCCGGATACGTGAGATCGCCGTAGAAGGCGAGGGCCAGCGTCTCGCGCTGCGCCTCCGGCAGCTCCTTGAGCGCATCGGTGAAGTCGATGCGGTCCACGAGCTCGTTATCGAGGGAGTCCTCGACGATCTCGCGCCCCTCGTGCTGCGCGAGCGGCGGGCGCACCGCGGCGCGGCGCGTCCAGTCGACCGCGCGGCGAGCGGTGATCGTGCGCAGCCAGGCTGCGACCGGTGCGACCTTCGGGTCGTAGCGGTCAGCGCTGCGCCAGGCGTCGAGGAAGATCTCCTGCGTCAGCTCGTCGGCGCGATCCATGTCGCCCGTGCGACGGCGGGCGTACGCACGCACGACGGCGTGGTAGCGCTTGTAGAGCTCGGAGTAGGCATCCATGTCGCCCTTGGCGGTGCGGGCGACGAGCGCTTCATCGGTGTCGGTGGGTCGGACGAGTGCCATGAGGTTTGTGCCTTTCAGCCTGTCGGTAGGCACATTTATACATCATTTAGTTTCGAATGCAAGTAATTCGTCACTAAGAGATGCGCATACATCGATCTGGTGGCGTGTGCACCCCTTCCACCCGCGTACACTTCGGCTCCAGCACGGCGCTGATGCCGTCCCGCGGGTATAGCTCAATGGTAGAGCAGCAGCCTTCCAAGCTGAATACGGGAGTTCGATTCTCCCTACCCGCTCTCGATGACCGCGGACCTCACCATTGATCGCGCACGAATCCGCGGCGCGATCGGTCCGTGGGGCGCCTGGTCCTTCGGGTTCGCCTATGCCCCCGCTGCCGCGATGCGCGACGCGGCACGCGCGATCGAGGCTACCGGATACGGCTGCCTCTGGTACCCCGAGACCCTCGACAGCCACGAGGCGTACACCAACGCGGCCACGCTGCTCGCCGCGACCGAGCGACTCCACGTCGCTACGGGCATTGCCAGCATCTGGTCGCGCGACGCCCGGGCCTCGGTGCAGGCCGCGCGCACGCTGGCTGATGCCTCGGACGACCGCTTCATCCTCGGTCTCGGCGTCAGCCATCGACCGCTGATCACCGCGCGCGGCCACGTGTACGAGAAGCCCGTCGCCACGATGCGCGGCTACCTCGACGCGATGGAGCAGGCGGGTGATGCCGTGCCGCTCGGCGACGACCAGCCGCCGGTCCACGTGGTCCTGGCCGGCCTGCGTCCGCCGATGCTGCGGCTCGCCGCCGAGCGATCGCTCGGCGCCCATCCGTACCTGGTCACGGTCGATCACACGCGTCGCGCCCGCGAGGTCATGGGCCCCGACGCGCTGCTGCTGGTCGAGCACAAGGTCGTGCTCGAGACGGATCCCGTGATCGCCCGCGCCAAGGCGCGCGCCGAGATCGCGTGGTACCTCGGTGCCGAGAACTACGTGAAGAACCTGCTGTGGCTGGGCTTCACCGAGGACGACGTCGCCAACGGCGGCTCGGACCGGCTGGTCGACGAACTCGTCTTCTGGGGCGATGAGGACGCCATCGCCGAGCGCCTGCAGGAGCATCACGCCGCCGGCGCCGATCACGTCGCGATCCACCCCGTTCGCGAGGAGCACGATCCGCTGGGCACCGAGACCTTCGCGCGCCTCGCGGCGCACCTCTCTTAGGTCGTCACGATCGTCAGGCGCCACGGGGCGTCGCGGCGCTCCGGCGGCTCGAGCTCGCAGGGGAATTCGCGACGGACCACCGCGACCAGCGCCGCGACGGTGCGCGGCGTCTCCCCCGTCTCCGCCATGTAGCGCGCCACCTCGCCGCGCGTCTTCTTGGCATCGTGCGAGACGACCGTGCGCACCCCGGCCGCCTCACGCACCACGGAGACGTGTGCGGTGCGCTCGGCCAGCGCACCGCTCGGACGCCACGCCGCCGCGTACGTCGCCGAGCGGCAGTCCAGGATCGCACCACGCCCCGCCGCCCGCACGAGCTCTGGCTCGAGCAGCGGCCGCCAGCGCTTGGCATCGATCTCGCGCCTGTACGTCGCGATGCGGTCGCCGGGGCGCACGGCGCCGTACTGGGCCGAGATGATCACGAAACGCCGCTGGATCACGGCCGGCAGCGACGGCAGATCGAGCGCCGCGTAGAGCACACCGGTGTACAGATCGCGGGCCGGTAGTGCCGGTGCCGTCCGTAGAGCGGGCGTGAGCAGGCGCTCACGTTCGGCCGTCAGCGTCGGGAAGGACAGGCGCGCGAGGTCGAGCGGCCGCCCCTTGGCGGGCTCGGCCTTGCCCTCGCTGGGCGGCAGCAGGAACAGCACGGTCGCAGTGTCGCGCACGCCGTCCGCGGACCGCTCGGCCGAGGATGCCCTGGGCCAATCAGCCGACGCGCTTGGCCTGCGCGGCGGGCGAGGGCCAGCAGCCTCGGGCTACGCCTCGTGGCACGGTGACAACTCCTCGTACGCGCAGATCGTCGCTGTGACCGCGCTGCCACCGCGATCGCCTGGCCGCAACGCCCATCGCCGGGTCGTCGCATCGTCGAGCACCTCGGCACCGAGGCCCCGATCGCCGCGCTGGGGACCAATGCCATCGTCGATGACGGTCATCACCAGGTCCTCCCCGTCCCTGGCCATGCGTACCTCCACGGCAGTTGCATGCCCATGCAC
>JBPCSK010000422.1:0-2612 GCA_051007275.1 Gaiellales bacterium
GCACCTTCGCGGCCTTGGCGTGCCGGATCGCCTCGCGCGTCTGCGGCATGACGCCGTCGTCGGCCGCCACGACCAGGATGACGATGTCGGTGACACGGGCGCCGCGGGCGCGCATCATCGTGAACGCCTCGTGGCCGGGGGTGTCGAGGAAGGTGACCTGACGATCGCCGACATCGACCTGGTAGGCGCCAATGTGCTGGGTGATGCCGCCGGCTTCGCCCGCGACGACGCTGGTCTCGCGGATCGCGTCGAGCAGCGTCGTCTTGCCGTGGTCAACGTGACCCATGACGGTGATGACGGGAGCGCGGGGCTTGAGATCGGCCGGATCGTCGATGATGACGATGTCGTCGAGCTCCTCCTCCGCGCTCTGGATCGTGACGGGTCGCTCGAACTCGGCCGCGATGATCTCGATTGCCTCATCGGTGAGCGACTGCGTGATCGTCACGAACTCGCCGAGACCCATCATCGTCTTGATGATCTCGGCCGTGGACACGCCGAGCTTCTCGGCGTACTCCTTGACGGTGACGCCACTGGGGACCGTGACCGGACCCGTCGGGCGGACTACCGGCTTCTCCTCGCGCACCTCGCGATCGCCACCACCGCGACCACCGCGCTGGGGGCGCTCGCGCGGACCACGGGCGGCCTGCGAGTCGATGACGACGCGGCGCTTCTTGCCCTGCGGCACGCCGCGCTGGGGACGTGCGCGACCCGCGGGTGCGCCACCGGGAGGCGGCGGCGGGGCGAAGCGGCTACCGCCGGACGTCGGACGCGGCGGTCGGCTATCTCGGGCGGGACGCTCGCCAGCTGCAGCAGCGGGAGCGGCCTCCTCCTTCGGCTTGGGCGGCTCGACGGGCTCGGGCTTGATCGCGTTGGGGTGCGCGGCGGCCGGATCGACCGGCTTGGCCTCGGCGGCAGCGCCCTTGGCGGAGGTAGCGGGCTTCGTCGCCGCGGCAGCGGGCTTCTTCTTCGCCGGCGGCTTCTTGGGCTTCGACCCCGCCAGCGCACGCGCGGCGGCGACCTCGTCGACCATGTCCCGCTGAATCGGCACGCCGGCCTCGAAGAGGACACGGGCGACCTCATTGGGATCGAGCCCGCGCTCACGCGCGATTTCAACGATTCGTCGTTTAGCCATCAGCCGAGGATCCTATCAGCCATGCGGATTTCAGCCCCCCGGCAGCGCCGCAATCACAAGCGCCGCAAGGGCTTCCGGGATCTCGACCGAGGTCCGCAGGCGCCGCGGAATGGCGCGAGAGCGCACCGCGGCTTCCACGCAGTCCGCCGACGGGCAGAGATAGGCGCCCCGCCCCGCTCCGCGACCGATCACGAGCGCGCCGGCGGCGTCGACCGAGAGCCGCACGAGGCTGCTCTGCGGTCGATGCCGCCCGCAGCCCGAGCACGTGCGCTCGGGCCCGGGCGCTGGCGCGTTAGGCGTTGTCGTCCTCGTCGGTCTCGAGCTCGGCCTCGACCTCGGCAGCCACCTCGGCGACAACCTCGGCGGCCTCCTCCTCGCTGATCTCCGCGTCGATCTCGGCGGCGATCTCCTCGCCGACCTCGGCCTCCTCGGCCGGCGTGGCAGCCGCGCTCGCGCGCGGACGCTCGAGCTCGTCACCATCGACCGTCACGATGTCCTCTGGACCGACCAGGCGCTCGTAGCGGCGAATCACGATGCCGTTGATCGACACGCGGCCATCCTTGAGCAGACCCTTCATGGCGCGCTCGTCGTAGCCACTGGCCTCGAGGAACTTGGCGATGTTGTCCGCGCCGGCGTACTCCTCGTCGCCCTCCATGGCGAACTCGGTCTCCGACTTGATGTCGATGCGCCAGCCGGTCAGCTTGGCGGCGAGCCGCGCGTTCTGGCCCTCACGGCCGATCGCGAGCGAGAGCTGGTCGTCGGGCACGATCACCGTGGCCTGCATGCTCTCGTCATCGACGAGGACCTCGCGGACGCGGGCCGGGGCCAGCGCCTTGGCGATGAAGCGGGCGGGCTCGTCGTTCCACGGGATGATGTCGATCTTCTCGCCGCGGAGCTCGCCGACGACCATGCGGACGCGCGAGCCGCGCGGTCCGACGCAGGCGCCGACCGGATCGACGCCCTGGACCTTCGACTCGACGGCGATCTTGGCGCGGTAGCCGGCCTCGCGGGCAACCTGACGGATCTCGACGAGGCCATCGCTGATCTCGGGCACCTCGAGGGTGAACATCTCGCGGATGAGCTCCTCGGAGCGGCGCGACAGGACGATCTGGGGGCCGCGCGTGCCGTTGCGAACCTCGATGATCACGGCCTTGATGCGCGCGCCGTGCTCGTAGCGCTCGCCGGGCACCTGCTCCGAACCGGGTAGCAGCGCCTCGACCTTGCCGAGGTCGACCAGGCAGTAGCGGTTGTCGGCCTGCTGGACGATGCCGGTCACGACGTCGCCCACGCGGTCCTGATACTCCTCGTACATCATGTCGCGCTCGACCTCGCGGATCCGCTGCAGGATCACCTGCTTGGCGGTCTGCGCGGCGATGCGGCCGAAGTTCTTCGGCGTCGCGTCGTAGGCGACGATGCCGTGCTGGGCCAGCTGGTCCCACTCGATGATCGGCTCGGGCTCGTTGTCGATCGGGTCGGGATC
>JBPCSK010000423.1:0-3068 GCA_051007275.1 Gaiellales bacterium
AAGCTGCCGACGATCCGCCAGCGCGCGCTCTACCAGGAATGCCAGGGCACGCCGTATCTCGCCCCTGCGTGCTTCGCGGAGCGCAGCCCGCTGACGTTCGCCGCGAACCTCGCCACCTCGCAGCAGAAGCTGATCCTCTACTGGTCCGTCAACGATGAGATCAGCCCGCAGGAGCAGATGCCGACCCTGGCACGGGCCATCCACGACGCCAACCCGTCGCGCTCGTTCCTGATCCGCGTGGGCAACTGGGGCCATGGCGGAGCGTGGCCGCCCGCCACTCGCAACAACGAGTGGCTGGCCGACGCCGGACTCGTCGAGGACGGTGTCCGCGCCGATACGAAGCATCCGAACGGCTGGCGCATCGAGGTCGATGCCTCGACGGACCTGAGCGACCTCCCGTCGTACTACCCCTAGGTCGACGGGACGCGGCTATCCTGCCGCCTTCGATGCCCCGCCACCTGCTCACCATCGGCGACCTCGACGCCGCCACCCTTCACGCGCTGATCGCAGATGCCCGCGCCTGCAAGGCCGATCCCGGTGCCGTGCACGGCCTGCTGACGGGACGCACGGTGCTGCTGCACTTCACGAAGCCGTCCACGCGCACGCGGCTGTCGGTCGAGACGGCGGTCACGCGGCTTGGCGGGCACCCCATCTTCACGCGTGGTGACGAGCTGCAGCTCGGCCGCAGCGAGACGATCGAGGACACGGCCCGCGTCGTCTCGCGCATGTGCGACGCGATCGTGATCCGCACGTTCGCGCAGGCCGACGTCGAAGCGCTCGCGGTCCACGGCTCCGTCCCGGTCGTCAACGCGCTCACCGATCAGCACCATCCGCTGCAGGCGCTCGCCGACCTGATGACGATCGAGGAGCACCTCGGGGAGCTGCAGGGCAAGACGATCGCCTGGATCGGCGATGGCAACAACGTCTTCCACTCGCTCGCGCAGGCCGCCGCGCTGGCCGGCATGCACGTCCGCATCGCGGCGCCCGCCGGATACGACGCCGACCCGGACGTGATGGCCGCGACGGCAAAGATCACCGCCGAGCACGGCGGCTCGCTGACCGAGCTGCGCGATCCCGCGGCGGCCGTTGCCGGCGCCGACGTCGTCGTGACCGACGTCTTCGTCTCGATGGGCGAGGAGGCACAGGCCGACGAGAAGTTCGCCGCCTTCGACGGCTACCAGGTCGATGCCGCGCTGATGGCACAGGCCGCGCCGAACGCCATCTTCCTGCACTGCCTGCCGGCCCACCGCGGCGAGGAGGTTTCCGCCGACGTCATCGACGGGCCGCAGTCGGTCGTCTGGGACGAGGCGGAGAATCGCCTCCACACCACGATCGCCGTGCTGCGTCACCTCCTGCGTCCGGCGCCGTGACACCGCAGCGATCCGAGCAGCGAGTCCGCGAGACGCAAGCTCGTTTCGAGCGCCCGATGCTGATCGCATCGCTGATGGTGCTGCTCGGAATGTTCGTGCGCGTCGCCTTCGTGCACGGCGAGGCGGGATACGTCGGCGGCGACGCGCTGATTCGGATCGGGTGGGCGGTGTTCCTCGTGGAATGGATCGCGCTGATCCGCGCGGCACCACATCGGACGCACGCCATCTACGAGCAACGCTTCCTCACGCTGATCGTCTTCGCCGGGGCAATCGCCGCGCTCGTCAATCAGCTCTTCACGGTGCCCGGGCTCGACGCCGTCGGCGCCGCGTTGCTCCTCGCTCCGCTCGGACGTTGGCTTCTCCACCGCGGCTCGCTGCGGCATCTCCTCGCGCTCGGCACGCTGATCGTGATGCTGGCCACCATCGCGTTCTGGCGGGTTGAGCACACCTCCTTCGGCGAGGCGCTGTACTGGTCGACGACGGCCATCACCGTCGGCCCGGAGGGCCCCGCCATCACGAAGACCGAGACGATGGTCCTGACGGTGGTGCTGGGACTCCTCGGCGTCGGATTCTTCGGCGCGATCATCGGCGGATTCATCTCGATCGTGCTGCAGCGCGAGCAGTCGGCGCTCGAGCGGGAGACGCGCGCCGAGATCGGCGCTGACATCGACGAGCTCGAGGAGCACGTCGAAGATGCAGCCGAGCAGGCGGAGGTCGATAACGCGATGCTGGCAGCGAAGCTCGATGAGGTCGTGGCGCGAATCGCCGCGCTCGAGACGCGCCTGCCGCCGAAGGACGCGTCCTAAGCGGCGTCAGCCGGCTCGTCGCCGTCGGGCTCGGGCCACGGATCGACGAAGGTGCCCGGATCGAGCGTCAGCGCCATGCCGATCTGGCTGGCGATCCCGGCGCCGAACCACAGCGCGTGGATCTCATCGGGCTGCAGGCGCTCGGAGGCGCCGAGACCGGCCAGCTCCGGCGGGATCGGGGTGGTTTCGATCTTGAGGAGCTGACGATCGATGAAGGCATGGAGGGCGTCGCGCTGGATGGTAGGCATGCCCTGGACGATGCCGGCGGGCGCGTGCCCGGCGAGCGACGCAGCGTGACGGGAAGCGCGCGGAGCTACGCGAGCGCCGCGCGCAACGCGTCCGGATCCGTGATCGGCGTGCGGCAGGCCATGCGTTCGCACACGTAGGCCGCCGGTCCGCCGTCGACCAGGGTCCGCCCGGCGAGGAGCGGCACGTCGGCGCAGCGCGGGTCGGCCGGATCACCGAGGACGACGATGTCCCACGGCGCGAAGCGACGGTCGACGACGGCCCGCAGCGCGAGCGTCCGCGGATCGTCCGGCGCCCCGACGATTGCGATCTCCCGCGGCGTCGTCGCCTGCTGGACGACGCCGAGCAGCGTGCCGAACACGTTCGGGTGGCGCTCCAGCACCGCCCGCACAGCACCGACGCTCTGCAGTGCCGTCTCCTCCCACGCGTAGTCGCCGTAGATGCGACCGAGCCGCAGCAGGCACGAGGAGATCAGCGACGAGCCGCTCGAGGCCGGCTGGTCCTCCACGCTCTTGGTACGCGCGACGAGATGCTCGCCGTCGACCGAGGCGAGATAGAAGCCACCGCGTGGCGCGTCGTGGAACAGGCGCAGCGCCTCGGACGCGAGCCGTCGCGCCTCCAGCAGATGATCGAGGTCACCCGTGGC
>JBPCSK010000424.1:0-1719 GCA_051007275.1 Gaiellales bacterium
CCACACCACCTGCTCGGCCACGTGGATCCGCACGACGCCTACGACGTTGTGCAGTTCGCAGCCGATGCGCACGTCGCCATCGACGGGATCCTCACCCGGGGCGCCACCCCGATCGTCGCGGGTGGCTCGGGGCTCTACCTGCGAGCGGCACTGGCCGAGCTGGCCTTCCCACCGCAGGTCGCGAGCGAGACGCGCCGTCGCATCCGCCAGCAGGTTGAGGAGCTCGGCCCGGCTGCCGCTCACGCGCGGCTCGCAGCAGTCGATCCAGAGGCCGCTGCGCGCATCGCGCCAGCCGATGTACGGCGCGTCGTGCGCGCGCTGGAGCTCGCCGAGCTGGGGGAGTCGCTGGTGCCGGCACAGGCCGATGCGCTCTGGACCACCAACGTGCGGCACCCCACGCGGCTGTTCGGCCTGCAGATCGACCGCCCGCTCGTCCATGCGCGCATCAACGAGCGAACCCCCCGGCTCCTCGACGACGGCGGCATCGACGAGATCGAAACGCTGCTGAACGACCCGCGGCCGCTGTCGCACACCGCGGATCGCGCCCATGGACTCGATGACGTGCGCGAGCTGCTCGCAGGGCGCATCGGACGCGCGGAGTGCGAGGAGCGGCTGTCCGCCCGCACGCGTCAGTACGCCAAGCGGCAGGACACGTGGCTGCGCCGACTCGAGCAGGCGGAGCTCGTCGATGCCAACCGTCCGCCGGATGCCGTGGCCGCCGAGATCGCGGAGCGTCTGCAGGCGTAGCCCCGATACGATTCCCGGCATGTCCACGGAACTCCAGCACGCCATCGAGGCCGCCTTCAGCGGCGACACCCCCGCCGAGGACGCTCGCGGCACCGTCGACGAGGCCATCGCGCGCCTCGACCGTGGCGACCTGAGCCTCGCAGAGCAGCAGGCTGACGGCACGTGGAGCGTCAACGGCTGGATCCAGCAGGCGATCCTGCTGTTCTTCCGCCTCCAGAAGATGGAGATCATCGAGCTCGGTCCCTACACCTACCACGACAAGGTGCCGCTCAAGAGCGCCGTCGAGGGCGTGCGCATCGTGCCGCCCGCGACCGTGCGCTACGGCGCCTTCGTCGAGCCGGGCGCCGTGCTGATGCCGTCCTACGTCAACATCGGCTCGCACGTCGGCTCGGGCACCATGGTCGACACGTGGGCCACCGTGGGCTCCGGAGCGTGGATCGGCAAGGACGTGCACCTGTCCGGCGGCGTCGGGATCGGCGGGGTCCTCGAGCCCCCGGGAGCTCGCCCGGTGATCATCGAGGACGGCGCGTTCATCGGGTCGCGGGCCATCGTCGTCGAGGGCGTGCACGTGGGCGCCGAGGCCGTGCTGGGCGCGGGCGTGATCCTCACCGCGAGCACGAAGATCATCGACGTCACCGGCGCCGAACCGGTCGAGCACGTCGGCCACGTGCCGCCGCGCAAGGTCGTCATTCCCGGCACTCGTCCAAAGCAGTTCCCCGCTGGCACGTTCGACGTACCGTGTGCGCTGATCATCGGCGAGCGCACCGAGTCGACCGATCGCAAGACGTCGCTCAATGCCGCGCTCCGCGAGCTGGACGTCGATGTCTAGACCGTTCCTCAGCGGAACGGTGGCGGAAATCTGCTTCGACCTCGTCTCGACGCGTTCGGAGTACGGCGAGGAGCGGGAGCTCGCAGACCTCGTGGAACGACGATTGGCCGAGCTCGGCGTCGACCACGAGCGGATCGGCAACT
>JBPCSK010000425.1:0-1137 GCA_051007275.1 Gaiellales bacterium
AGGCAGCGCGGCTCGGCGCGCGTCGGCGTCGAAGCGATCGCTGGGTCCCTGGGCGCCGAGAATCGCAACGAGACCGCCCGTGTGGTCGAAGACGGGCACGGCGATCGCGGCGAGATCCTCCTCGCGCTCCTCGTGGGCCTCGCCCCAGCCGCGCTCGCGCACCTCGGCGACTGCGGTTGCCAGGATGGCGGGATCGGTGATCGTGCGCGGCGTGAAGGCCGTGAGGTCGGTCGGCAGCTCGGTCTCGCTGCCACGGCCGAACGCGAGCACGACCTTGCCCACGGCGGTCGCGTGCGCGACGCTGGGACGCCCTACGAGGGCCGCAGAGCGCACGCTGCGGCGACTGGGGACGTGATCCACGGTGACGCCCTCGCCCGCGGCAGGGAGCGACAGCGTGGCGGTCTCGCCGGTGGCGGCTTCGACCTGATCGAGAATGGGGCGGGCGACGGTGCGCACGTCGAGGCGCTGCAGGACATTCGTGCCGAGCTGCAGGAGCCGCACACCGAGGCGGTAGCGACCGGTGGCCTCGACCTTCTCGACGAGGCCGTGGCCGGCGAGCGTCCCGAGCAGGCGCGAGGCGGAGGAGGGAGAGACCTCGAGTCGGCGGGCGATGTCGTTGACGCCCAGCGGCTCGGGCGCGTCGGCGAGGAGCTCGAGCACGAGGAGCGCGCGCTCGACGGCGGCGACGGGACGTCCGGGCGTTGCCATGTCGGCAATGGTACCCGTTCTCGTATGCTGTCGGCGATGGAGGCGGTGGAGACCCGATCGGCCCTGGCGGCCCTGCGCGCGCACTTCCCGGCGCGCTGGCAGCTCGCGCTGCGGTTCGGCGTGGTGGTGGGTGCCCCGTTCGCGGCGGGCACCTCGGCGGGTGCCCATCCGCTGGGGGCGATCGCCGCGGCGAGCGCGCTCTTGATCCTCCTGATGGGACCGCCGGGCTACGGCATCGCTCGTCGCGCACAGGTGATCGGCATCGCGGTGCTGATCGGCCTCGCTGCCGCGATCGGCGCCCTCGTCCAGCATCACGGTGTCGTGCTGGTGCTCCTGCTCCTGCTCGTCGGCGGGTTCTTCGCCGTCGCGCGCTCGGTCGACCGTTCGATGGCCACGATCGCGCTCGTGCCCGTCGTCGGACTCCTGATC
>JBPCSK010000426.1:0-3942 GCA_051007275.1 Gaiellales bacterium
GCACGCAGCTGATCTCCTGCGACTACTCGCAGGTCGAGCTCAGCATCCTCGCCGCGCTGTGCCAGGAGCCCGGCCTCGTCGACGCGTTCCGCCGCGGCGACGACGTGCATCGTGCGACCGCCGCCGAGGTGCTGGGCAAGCGCGCCGAGGACGTGACGAAGGAGGAGCGCGATCGAGCCAAGGCCGTCAACTTCGGGATCATCTACGGCATCAGCTCCTTCGGTCTGGCCGAGCAGCTCGAGATCTCGCGTGACGAGGCGCAGCAGTACATCGACACGTATCTGGGGCGCTATCCAGCCGTGCAGACGTTCATCACCCGCACGATCGAGGAGACGGCCGAGCGCGGGTACGCGCTCACGCTGCTGGGTCGGCAGCGGCCGATCCCCGAGCTGCGCGCCCAGAATCGACAGGTGCACCAGCTCGGTGAGCGGCTGGCGATCAACTCGCTGATCCAGGGCAGCGCCGCCGACATCATCAAGGTTGCGATGATCGCCTGCGACCGCCGCATCCGCGATGAGGGCCGCGACGCCAAGCTCGTCCTGCAGGTGCACGACGAGCTGGTCTTCGAGGTCGCCGACGCCGACGTCGACGCCGTCAGGGCACTGATCGTCGAGGAGATGGTCAACGCGCACCCGCTCGATCCACCGCTAGTCGCCGATGCCGGCACCGGCGCCACCTGGGCCGCAGCCCAGGAGTAGGGCCGGGGCTGAAGCCCCGTCATCCCAGCATTGGTAGGCTCTCCCGCTGTATCAGGGTCACTTCCGACCCGCAATGACAAGGACAGTCCTCTACCGATGAGCATGACCAAAGAAGAGATGATCGCCGCAGACCCCAGCGTCTGGATCGAGATCGACGGCGAGATGGTGCCGAACTACGACGCGACGATCACGGAGTTCTCCGAGGGCGACGTCGTCACCGGCAAGGTCGTGCGCATCGACAAGGACGAGGTCCTGATCGACATCGGCTACAAGAGCGAGGGAGTCATTCCCGTCGCCGAGCTGAGCATCCGCCGCTCCGTCGACCCCGGTGACGAGGTCGAGATGGGCGAGGAGGTCGACGCCCTCGTCATGCAGAAGGAGGATCAGGACGGTCGCCTGATCCTGTCCAAGAAGCGCGCCCGCTTCGAGAAGGCGTGGAAGCGCATCGAGGCCGCCGCCGAGTCCGGCGAGCCCGTCGACGGCACGGTCATCGAGGTCTTAAAGGGCGGCCTGATCATCGACCTCGGCGTCCGCGGCTTCCTGCCCGCCTCGCTCGTGGACATCCGCCGCGTGCAGGACCTCGAGGAGTTCCGCGGCCAGGAGCTGCGCTGCAAGGTGATCGAGCTCAACCGCTCGCGCAACAACGTGGTCCTGTCGCGCCGCGCGATGCTCGAGGAGGAGCGCCGCGAGGTGCGCCAGCGCATCCTCGACGACCTCGCCCCGGGCAAGACCGTCACGGGCGTCGTGTCCAACATCGTCGACTTCGGCGCCTTCGTCGACCTCGACGGCATCGACGGCCTGATCCACATCTCCGAGCTGTCCTGGAGCCACGTCAACCACCCGTCCGAGCTGCTCGAGATCGGCCAGGAGGTCGAGGTCAAGGTGCTCGACGTCGATCGCGACCGCCAGCGCATCTCCCTGGGTCTCAAGCAGACGCAGGCCGATCCGTGGCAGCGCGTCCTCGAGAGCTACCAGCAGGGCGACGTCGTGCACGGCCGTGCCACCAAGGTGGTCACGTTCGGCGCGTTCGTCGAGATCCTGCAGGGCGTCGAGGGGCTGGTTCACATCTCAGAGCTGGCCGAGCGCCACATCGAGAACCCCCGCGAGATCGTGTCGCAGGGCGACCACGTGCTGGTGCGCATCATCGAGATCGACGCCGAGCGTCGCCGCCTCTCGCTTTCGATGAAGCAGGTCCTGCCGGGCGACCCGATCCTGCCGCCCATCAGCCTGATCCCGGGTGGTGATCCGTTCATCGATCCGAACGAGCCGATCGCGGAGCCGAGCGGTTCGCCGGACCTCGAGCTCGACCACGTCGAGGAGGGCGAGTACGACCTCGAGGGTCTGCTCCCGCCGGGCATGGCCGCTGAGCTCGCCGCCGCCGTCGCCGCCGAGCAGGCCAACAAGGCCGCGGCCGCTGCGGCCGAGGCCGCTGCCGCCGAGCCGGCTGATGAGGCCGAGGTCGAGGCAGCCGTCGAGGCCGAGGTCGAAGCGGAAGCCGTCGAGGCCGAGGTCGAGGCGGAGGCCGTCGAGGCCGACGCGGACGCCACCGAGGCCTAGTCGGCGACGATGGCCGATCAGCCGCTGCTGATCGGGGTCACCGGCGCCATCGGCGCGGGAAAATCGAGTGTGCTTCAGGCGTTCGCCCTGCGGGGCTGTGCCTGCCTGAGTGCCGACGCCGTCGTGCACACGCTCTATCACCAGAGCCGTGTGCGCGACGCCGTCGTCGCGCGGTTCGGAGAGGAGGTCCTCGATGACAGCGGCGAGGTGGATCGCGTAACCCTCGCGCGGCTGGTCTTCGCGGACGCCGACGCGCTGCGGTGGCTCGAGCAGTACCTGCATCCGCTGGTCGAGGAGCACATGCGCACCTGGCTCGCCGAGGCACAGCTGCGCGAGCCCGCACCGCCGCTCGTCGTCTACGAGTCGCCTCTGCTGTTCGAGGCGGGGCTCGAGGCGCGCTTCGATCGGACCCTGGTGGTGACGGCGGCCGATGATGTCCGCCGCGCCCGCATCGCGACTCGCGGCGGGCTCGAGCGACTCGTCGAGCGTGAGGCGCGCCAGTGGACGAGCGCGCAGCGCCTGGCTGCCGCCGACGACGCGATCGACAACAGCGGGACGCTCGCAGAGCTCCAGCAGGCCGTCGACGCGTACATCGAGCGATACGCTGGGGCGTGATGCGCCGTGCCCTCGGGTTCATCCTCCTCGCGCTGGTCGCCCTCGGTGCCTTCGGCATCTACGTCGTCAAGGCCGAGCCGGACTGGTACCTGCGCATGCGCTATCCGCTGCACTACCAGTCGATCATCGACGCACATGCCGACAACTACGGCCTCGAGCCGTCGCTGCTCGCCGCGGTCGTGTACACGGAGTCGAAATTCGACCCGAACGCCAAGTCGGCGGCCGGGGCCGTTGGCCTGATGCAGCTCCTGCCGGACACCGCCCAGGGCATCGCCGATCACACCGGAGGCGGCAGGTACACCGCGGCCGACCTCTACGACCCGGAGCTGAACATCCGCTACGGGTCCTACTACCTGGCGCGCCTGCAGCACAAGTACCGCGACCACCCGCAGGCGCTGGACCTCGCGCTTGCCGCGTACAACGCGGGGCAGGGCAACGTCGATCGCTGGGTGGCGGAGACGCCAGCTGGCGCAGCCGTGCGCATCCCGTTCCGCGAGACGCGTGACTATCTGGAGCGCGTGCACCGTCTGCAGGGCATCTACCACCGGGCCTACGGGCTACGCTGACGGCGTGCTGCTGCAGCCTCGTGAGATCGATCGGCTCCTGCTCTTCCAGGCGGCGGAGCTGGCACGTGCCCGCCGGGCCCGCGGTCTGCTGCTGAACGCCCCGGAGGCGATCGCGATCATCGCCGACACGGCATGCGAGGCGGCACGCGACGGCGCCACCCACGCCGAGGCGCTGCACGCGGCGCTGATGGTGCTCGGCGCCGACGACGTGCTGCCGGGCGTGCCATCGCTCGTCGGCCACATCGAGGTCGAGGCGCTGTTCACCGACGGAACCCGCCTGCTGCTGATCGTCGAGCCGCTCGGGCCGGGCGCACCCGACGGCCCCGGCGCGGTGCAGCCGGCCACGCCCGTCGTCGCGCCGATGCCCGGACTGGTCGAGCTGACGGTGACCAGCACCGCCGCGGTGCCGATCGCCGTCACGAGCCACTGGCATTTCTTCGAGGCCAATCGGCTTCTCGACTTCGATCGCGCCGGAGCGTGGGGGATGCGCCTCGCGATCCCCACCG
>JBPCSK010000427.1:0-5341 GCA_051007275.1 Gaiellales bacterium
CGTAGAGCTTGCGCTCGAAGGCGTCCAGCGAGCCATGGCGGCGCTCGATGATCAGCTGGCGCACGAGCGGGGCGGTCTCACGCGCCAGCGGCCCGATCGCCTCGGGCACGACGGGCACCTCGCGCCACCCGACGGCGCGATGGCCCTCCTCGGCGACGGTGCGCACGGCGATCTCGCTGCAGCGCAGGCGCGTGGCGGCGTCGTGGGGGAGGAAGACCATGCCGATGCCGTAGTCACCGGCGGCGGGCAGGTCCATGCCCTCCTCGGCGGCGACGCGCGCGAGGAAGCGGTGGGGCATCTGGATCAGGATGCCGGCGCCGTCGCCCGTCTCCGGGTCCGCGCCCGTGGCGCCGCGATGATCGAGGCGCTCCAGCACGGTCAGCGCCTGATCCACGACCGCGTGCGAGGCGACGCCATCGAGGTGCACGACCGTTCCGAGCCCGCAGGCGTCGTGCTCGAACCGCCTGTCGTAGAGCCCGCCGGTGTGATCCTCGTTCCGCATGCTTCGCCAGTCTATTCGATCCGACGTTGCAGATGGATCACTATGCGATCAGATCTGAATCATCTGGTTCAATACGCGTGATCAATCTGGGCCCGGCCCCAGATTGGCGCGAAAATGGTCATTCTGGGGCCGGGTTCTCGCGCCGGCGCGATACCATCTGTGCCATGGCCGTCACGGAAGATCGCGAGATTCTCGCTGCGCGCGACCTGCTGGCGCGGTACGCGGATGTGTACCCGCTGGGCCTGGAGGAGATCGTCCCCGTCGAGGACATCGCCGAGTCGTTCCTGGGACTGCTGGTGAAGGACGCCCCGCTCGACGATGGGGTGTCGGGAATGCTGCGGATCCGCGAGCGCGAGATCTCCGTCAACGCCGCCGAGGGCACGCGCTGGCCGCGCCGGCGCCGCTTCACCATCGCGCATGAGGTCGGGCACTGGCAGCTGCACAAGGACGACATCGCCGACCTCGTCGTCACGCGCACGCACGATCACGTGCCGGCGGCGCGCGAGCAGGCGAAGACGCCCGAGGAGATCCGCGAGCGCGAGGCCAACCGCTTCGCCGCCGAGCTCCTGATGCCCGAGGACCGTATCCACGTCGCCGTCGACCTGCACGGCGCCGACGTCGTCGCCCAGGCGGAGCGCTTCAACGTCTCCGCGCTGTCGATGGCGTGGCGGCTCTACAACTACGGCTACATCACGCGTCGTCCGATTCGGCGCGACTACGAGAATCTGGACTAGACGCCGAAGAGGTCGTCGACCATGCGCTCCGCATCGGTCGTCGGCTCAGGCTCGAACGCGACCGCGTCGGCGATGATCACCGACTCCGCAAGATCACCGCTGCGGTTGAGCACCGCCGCCGGACCGAGATCGGGCATCGGGTTGAAGCGCGTAGCCGCAAGCGTCTCGCGGATGCCGCCGAGCAGATCGCCCAGCGCGTCGAGCAGCGCGGGCTGCACGCGGGCGGGCTCGAGCTGCCCCGTCTCGAGCTCGTGGTAGCGCTCGTTGAGCCGCTCCTGCGCGTCCTCGCCGCGAATGCCGAGGCGCTCGGCCAGCTGGGCGAGCAGCGCGGGGCGCTTGATGCTCGCCTCCAGACGCGCGGTCTCGAGGATCTCGGGCCACGGGCGCACGTCGAACATCGGTGACAGCGCAACCTGCTGGACGAGCTCGGGGCTCGGATCGACCGGGCCGCGCAGCGACAGCGCCACCTCGACCATGTCGAGGAGCTCCTGCCGGTCATCGCCGGCCCGCTCAACGATGGCGTCGAACGCATCGAGCTGTCGCGCGTCGAGCGCCGCGCAGGCATCGACGAGGAGGTTGCCGAGGAGGATCTCGCGGTCGTCCATCACAACGCCAATTCTTGCCGCTCCGCCTCCGCGCGCAGGCGCTTGTGCGCCCGCCAGCGGATCTGGTGGAGATTGTTGGGGTCGATCTCGAGCTCCTCGGCGATCTCAGCATCGACGACGCCCTCGAGCGTGCGGTCGATGACCAGGCGCTCGCGCTCGTTGAGCACGGGGTAGAGGCGCTCGAGCAGATCGCGGTCGAGGATCAGGTCGAGCGCGTCCTCGTCGTAGCGCGCGTCCTCGATCTCCTCAACCGTGGGTGCCTGGCGTGCCTCGGTGCGCTGCACGTCGCCGTACGCGTAGCTCGCCATCTGATTGATCAGGCCGACCATGTTCCGCGGATCCTCGTCGCGTTCGTAGACCCACTTCGTGAAGCGGATGCCGATGCACCCCAGCACGTCGTCCCTCTCAGCGCCGCGGGCCACGCGTCGCGAGGCGAGGATGGCGTGGTTCTCGTACCGGAGCCAGAGCTGAGCGGCAAACCGCCTCGCCGCTTCAAGATCGCCCGCACGGTACGCGGCGCGCGCTCGTCGGGTGAGGTCGATATCGATGGCGGCGTCGTCGGGCATGCGTGCTGATTCTGCCGGTTCGGGTGCGGGAAGGGAAGCGGGATGCGCAGCAGGAAGTTCATGTTGGCCTGTCGTCGGCGCCTGCTCGGCCTCCCTTACGGACGGATGTTCGATCCGTGCGCCTGCTTACGACGCGAAGTCGAGCAGCACCTTGCCGACCTTGCCCGAGCCCTCCATGTGCGCGAGCGCATCTGCGGCCTCGAACCACGGGAAGGAGCGATCGATCACCGGGTTGAGGCGCCCCGCATCGAAGTGCGGGCCGAGCTCGTGATAGAAGCGCTGGATGGCGTCCGCCTTCTCCTCGATCGGGCGTGCGCGCAGGGTCGTGCCGAAGACCGTGGCGCGCTTCGTCATCAGATCGCGCAGCTGCAGCTCGACCTTCTGACCGGCGCCGATGCCGACGATGGCGAGGCGGCCGAGCCGCGCGATCGCCTGCATGTTGCCCTCGAAGTTGGGAGCACCGACGAGCTCGAGGATGACGTCCGCGCCGCGGCCGCCGGTCAGCTCGCGCACCGCGTCGACCCAGCCGTCTGCGTCGATGGCGGTCGCGCCCCAGCTCTCAATCGCCTCGCGCCCCTCGGCGTGGCGCGAGACGCCGATCACGATTGCGCCGGACGCGACACCGATCTGCACTGCGGCGGAGCCGACGCCGCCCGCCGCGCCGTGGACGAGCAGCGTGTCGCCGGGACGGAGCCCGGCCTGCGTCGAGATGGCGTCGTGCGCGGTGATGAACACCTCGGGGATCGCCGCGATCTCCCTGGCGTCAAGACGTGAAGGAACGTTGACCACGCAGCGCTCGTGGACGGCGACGCGATCAGATAGACCGCCTCCGCCGACCAGGCCATACGCGCGGTCGCCGACCTTCCAGCTGCGCACCTTCGAGCCGACCTGCTCGATCAAGCCCGCGACCTCGAGGCCCGGGATGTCGGACGGCCAGCCGGGCGGCGCGGGGTAGGCGCCCTTGCGCTGTGCGATGTCGGCGCCGTTGATACCGGCGAAGGCCGCGTGGATCAGGACCTCCTCGTCGCCGCAGATCGGATCGGGGCGCTCCTCGCACGCGACGACCTCGTTTCCTCCGGCTCCGGTGTAGGCGACGCAGCGCATGCAGTGCTCCTCGATCTCGACTTCGACTCCCGGCAGCGTACCCGCACGAGGAACGCCGCGGAACCTGGGGAACAATGACCCCATGCGCCTCCTGTCCGTCGTCGTCCTGCTCGCGCTGATCGCGTCGCTGAGTGCCGCCTGCGGCAGCGCGTCGTCCGGCGACGCGTCGGCAGCCGCGCCCACGACGACCGCAGCGCCCGTTACCACAAGCGCGCCCGCCACCACAGAGGCACCCGTCACGACCGAGGCGCCGATTGAGGCCGCACCCGCTGAGCCGAAGCTCCCGAAGCGCCTCGGCAGCGGCGAGCCCGTGACCTTCGCGTTCGGCGGCGACGTCATGTTCGAGGAGCCGATCCGCTCGTACCTGTCCGAGCCGGCGTCCGTCTTCGCTCCGATCCGCGGCGTGCTCCGCAAGGCCGATGTCGCGATGGCCAACCTCGAGACGGCCGTCACCGATCGCGGCACGCCGACCCCGAACAAGGAGTACCTCTTCCGTGCGCCCGCCTCTGCGTTCGACGCGCTCAAGCGCAGCGGCCTCGATGTCGTGACGATCGCCAACAACCACGGCATGGACTACGGCGCGCAGGGCCTCGAGGATACGTTGCGCACGGCCAAGCGCACGGGCTTTCCCGTTATCGGTGGTGGCTTCAACGAGGCGCAGGCCTTCCATCCATGGCGCACGACCGTCAACGGCCAGCGCATCGCGGTGATCGGCGCGACGCAGGTGATCGACGAGGAGTTCCTCTCCTGGTGGGAGGCGCGTGGCAGCCAGACCGGCGTGGCCAGCGCCAAGTACGACATGGAGGATCGTCTCGTCCGGCAGGTGATCAAGGCGCGACGCACGAGCGACACCGTCGTCGTGTACCTGCACTGGGGCGAGGAGATGAAGTCATGCCCGCTCGACCGCCAGGTGTCGCTCGCCGAGCGGCTCGTCAAGGCCGGAGCCGACATCATCGTGGGCTCGCACGCGCACATCCTGCTCGGCGGCGGCATGCTCGATCGCGCATTCGTCGACTACGGGCTCGGCAACTTCGTCTTCTACACGGGCGGCGGCATTGCTGCTCAGACCGGAGTCGTCGAGGTGACAGCCACCGGGCGCCGCATCGACGGATACCGCTTCGTGCCTGCCACGATCTCTGGAGGACGTCCCGAGCCCGTCACCGGCTCGGACCGGGCCGCCCGGGTGGAGCAGTGGAACGCGCTACGCGATTGCACCGGGCTTCACCGCTGATCCGCCCGTATCGACCTTGCGCTTGACGGCGATCGGCGCGAGCGCGGCGCCCACGATCACGAGCACCGCGCCGACGATCGAGACGATGCCCGGCCGCTCGCCCAGCACCAGGAAGCTGAGGATGACGACGGTGGCGATCTCGACCGAGGCGACCAGCGCCGTCGCGGCACTGCCGAGGCGCATCAGCCCTGCGGTCTGGAAGAGGCACGCGGTGATGCTCGAGACGAGCGCGACGCCCAGCAGCGCGATCCAGCCAGTTGCGTCCGGTGTGTGGTGGCCGCCGAGCAGGAGGCCGGCCGGTACGAGGAAGATCGCGGCCGCGAGCACGGTGATGCCGAGCCACGCCAGCGGGTCGACTCCCTCGAGGCCCTCCTCGGCGACGAGGAAATAGCCGGCCACGATGCAGGCGAAGAGGAGCGTGAGGATCACGCCGAGGACGTCGATCGACCCGACCGGGCTGCCGATGGCGAGCGCGACGCCGACCAGCGTGACCGTCGTGACGAGCAGCGCCAGCCAGGTCAGGTGCACCCGCCCGAGGAGGCCCGCGCCAACGACGGTGAGAGCGTTGTAGACGAAGAGGATCAGCGTCACGGTCGCCG
>JBPCSK010000428.1:0-2503 GCA_051007275.1 Gaiellales bacterium
GGGTCAGGATGAGGTTGCCGGCACGGTCGGCGCAGCCGTTCCAGCCCGGCGGGATGACGGTCGTCGTGTCAGCGTGGAGCACGATCGCCGGACCGGCGAATGGCTCGTCGAGCGGGAGCTTCCCACGCTCGAGGAACGGCGTCGACTGCGCGGCCAGGATGGCATCGGGGCCGGTGAACAGCACGGGCTGCTCCGCCACGGTCGCCTCGGCCAGCGTGGCGCTCGTGACGGGCAGCGCGTCGACCGTCGGACGGCGCCCGATCGCGGTGACGCGCGCATTCACGATCTCGATGGGGTCGCCGTGCGCCTTGCCGTACTCGCGCGTGTGCAGCTCGTGGAACCCCGCGAGCGCGCTCTCCGCGAAGGCGCCGTCCGCCAGCGGCAGGCGAAGCTCGTAGCCCTGCCCGACGTAGCGGCAGTCGAGCGCGCGCGTGACGACGATGTCCTCGTCCGCCACGCCGTCCTCGTGCAGCCATGAGCGCAGCAGCCGCTCGATGTCCTCGAGCTCGCCGTTGACGCGCGCAGCATCGACGGCGCCCTCGACCATGAAGACCGTGCGCATCTGGTCGTACTTGAGGTCGCTCGTGAGCAGGCCGTTGGCGCTGGTGATGCCCGGATACGGGGGCACGAGCACCTCGGGGACGTTGAGCAGGTCGGCGACCTCCGCGGCGTGCAGCGGCCCTGCTCCACCGAAGGCCACGAGCGCGAAGTCGCGCGGGTCGTGGCCCTTCTCGATCGTGCGCGAGCGGATCGCCCGCGCCATGTTCGCGTTGGCGATCGTGAGGATGCCCTGCGCGGTGGTGGCCTCGTCCATGCCGAGCTGAGCGGCAAGGGGCGCGATCGCGGCCTCCGCGGCTGCGCGGTCGAGGCGCATGCGTCCGCCGAGGAAGCGCTCCGGGTCGAGTCGACCGAGCAGCAGGTGGGCGTCGGAGATCGTTGGCTCGGTGCCGCCGTGTCCGTAGCAGGCCGGACCGGGACGGGCCTTTGCGCTGCGCGGGCCGACGCGGAAGGCGCCGCCCTCGTCGACGTACGCCACGGAGCCGCCACCGGCGCCGATCGCATGCACGTCGAGCATCGGCACGAGCAGCGGATAGCCGCCGACCCACGTATCGCGGGCCGATGCCTCAGCCACGCCGTGCTCGGTGACGATGCCGATGTCGGCAGACGTGCCGCCGACGTCGAAGGTGATCAGCCGCTCGCGGCCGCTGAGCGCGCTGGTCCACTGGCCGCCGAGGATGCCCGCGGCGGGACCCGACAGGAGCAGCGTGACGGGCCGCTCGGCCGCAGCGCGCACGCTCGCCACGCCGCCGCTCGACATCATCACGTGCAGCTCGCCCGTCACCCCGAGCTCGCGCAGCGCGCGGTCGAGGCGCTCGATGTAGTGGCCGGTCTTGGGACCGATGAAGGCATTCATCAGGGCGGTCGTGAAGCGCTCGAACTCGCGGAATTGCGGGACGATATCGGCGCTCGCCGTGACGAACGCGTCGGGCATCACCTCGCGCACGATCTCGGCCGCGCGGCGCTCGTGCGTGGGGTTGAGGTACGAGAACAAGAAGCAGATCGCGACGGCTTCCACGCCCTCCGCCTTGAGGGCCTCGGCCGCTGCGCGCACCTCGTCCTCCGCGAGCGGCACCAGCACGTCGCCTGACGGCGGCGCGATGCGCTCCGTCACGACGTGACGATGGGCGCGCTCGGCAAACGGCTGCACCTGCCACGGGATGTCCTGGACGACGGAGTAGTGCTGCGGTCGCTGGTGTCGCCCGATGTGCGCCACGTCGCGGAAGCCCCGGGTGGTGATCATGCCGACGCGCGCTCCGTCGAACTCGAGCACGGCGTTGGTGGCCACGGTCGTGCCGTGGAACACGCCCGTCACGTCGCTCGGCGCGATGCCGCCGATCGCACACAGCTCGCGGATGCCGTTGACCATCGCCTCGTCAGGCGCGGCCGGCGTGGAGGGAACCTTGTGGACGTGGACGCCGCCGGTCTCGGCGTCGAACAGCATCAGGTCGGTGAACGTGCCGCCGATGTCGACGCCGATGACGCGTGTCACGCGCTGCGCTCCTGGCGCGCGTAGGCCGCGATCAGCGTGCCCGGGCAGTTGACGAGTTCCTTCGGCTCGGGCGCGAGGAACGCCTTCGTCTTCGAGGTCGTGCGTCCATAGGTGTGGAGCCCCTCGATCATGGTGACCGCGCAGCGGACGCCGTCGAGCACTGGCACTCCCAGCTCCTGCTGCATCGTGTCGTCGATCGGCCCGAGTCCGGCACAGCCGAGCAGGATCGCCTCGGCGCCGTCCTCGTCGATCGCCTTGCGGGCATACTCGACGATCAGGCGCTTGGTGCGCTCGATGTCCTGCTCGATCTCGAGGACGCTCAGCGGCGTGCAGCGGATCGACGCGCACTTCTCCGACAGGCCGGCGCGATGCACGGCCTCGGCGATGAAGGGCTCGACGCGGGGGATGACGGTGACGATCGACCAGCGATGCGCGATCAGGCAGGCCGTGTGC
>JBPCSK010000429.1:0-3129 GCA_051007275.1 Gaiellales bacterium
GTGTGGTGACAGCGAATCGCTTTGCGGACGACGTCACGCTGCAACGAACGTCCCTCCGCCCGATTACCGCCCAATCCGTGCGAGCCGAAGCTCACCGCCGCCACGCCGAGCCGTGGCAGGCGGCAGACCTGCTCTGGCAGGATGCCGCTGCATGAGCAACCGCGTGCTGATCATCCGCCACGGCGACGACCCACCGGACGACCGGGTCAATACCTATCTCCACCTGCGAGGCTTCGATCCGATCACGATCCGCCCCTGCAACGGCGACGTCGTGCCGCAGCTCGACAACTCGTGGGCTGGCAGCGTCGTGCACGGGGGGCCGTTCAGCGTCTTCGAGGAGCAGCAGCACCCGTTCCTGCGCGAGGAGCACCGGTGGATCAGCCAGTGCCTCGATCGCGAGCTGCCGCTGCTCGGCATCTGCCAGGGCGCCCAATCGATCGCGTACGTGCTCGGCGCCGAGGTTGGGCCGCCGGAATCAGGACTGCATGAGTTCGGGTACTACGAGCTCACGCCAACCGCGGCGGGCATCGCCGAGGGGTTCCTCACCGAGCCGCTGCACGCGACGCAGGCGCACTTCCACACCTTCGCGCTGCCCGAGGGGGCGACGCTGCTCGCGTCCAGCGCGCTCTACCCGAATCAGGCCTACCGCCACGGCACGCACACGTACGGCCTGCAGTTCCACGCCGAGGTCACGATCGAGGGCTTTCGCCGCTGGCAGGCGGCGGACTGGGCGGCCTACGGCAAGCCGGGCGCGCAGACGCGCGCGGAGCAGGACACGTTGATGCTGGAGCATGACGCCGCGCAGGCCGCGTGGTTCTACGGATTCCTCGACTCGCTCTTCGGCTCGCGCTCCACCGCGCCCGAGCCGTTCCAGCGGCCGCCCACCTAGCTGTTCCGCCTCTGAGCCTGTGAGATGCCAACCGTGGCGGCATTCCGGGCGGAGTTCAGGTGCGGATGTGCCAAAGGGGTCAGACCCTTTGGCACATCCGCACCGGTACGCCACTCCTGTTCCCGTCTCACAGGCTCATGTTCACAACACCTAGCCGGTGACAGGCTCGGGCTTCGGCGCGGCCTTGACGATCTTGAAGACCAGCTTCTTCCTGACAGGCCGATAGTGCCGCGCCTTCACCGACGTCGTCACGCGGACCTTGCGGCCAGCCGTGCCGCGCTTGACGGTGAAGGTGATCGACTCCGTGCTCGTCTTGCCGGGCCTGACCGCCGAACCATCGGTGCACGCGTCGCCCGCCTTGACCTCGGCCTTGGTGAAGCCGTCGACCGTGACCGCAGGCGGCGCCTGCACGCAGAGCTCGACGCCCGGAATCGGCGTGTCACCGGTGTTCGTGATCGTCGCGACGATGTCCACGGGTGCCTCCGGCGAGGGCGACGGCGTATCGGGCACGATCACGACCGTCGCGGGCATGACGGGCAGCGGCTGCACCGTCACCTCCGCAGGGTTCGAGTCGGACGCCAGCTGCGTGCCGATCGTCGAGGCGACCGCAGTACCGTGCGCGATGTTCGCGATCCCCGTCGGCTCGACGATGTCCTCGGTGACGGTGACCCGGAACGTCAGGCTCGCCGTCGAGCCGACAGCGAGGACGCCACCTGCGCTCGCGGTGGCACCGGTGCCGAGGTAGCCGGTCACGACGCCGCCCTTCTCCGACGCCTTGCCGTTGACGGCCTTCGCTGAGCCGGCGACGTACGTCGTGTGCGCGGGCACTGCATCGGTCAGCACCACGCTCTTCGCGGAGTCGCTACCGGAGTTCGATCCGGTGATCGTGTACTCGAGGATGTCGCCCGGCTCGACGTCCGCGCCGTTGAGGTCGGTGACCGTCTTCATGTACTGCAGCGAGGGCGCATAGAGCGCCGTCTCGAGCGTCAGCACCTGGACGTCGATGGTCTCGAGGGACGTCGTGGCCTGCAGCGAGGCGCTGGTCGCGCTGTTCGGGATCGTGCCGTCAGCCTGGATCAGGTCGGCATCGAGGCCCATCGTGTTCGTGTACGCGGGGTTGCGGGCGACGACGTTCGCGTTGTCGATGGACACCGTCGAGTTGAAGACGTTGTTGGCCGGATTGAGCGAATTGGTCACGTTCGCGCCGTTGATACGCACGTAGTCGCCGAGAGCCGTGCGGTCACCGTCGTAGCCGACGAGTCCCGCTCGCGTCTGGACCGTACCCGTGGGCGGCGCGGTGAATCCGGACACCGTCGTGGAGACCAGCGGATTCGACGAGTTCGCCTGCAGGAAGCCGTCGAAGATCGACAGGTTGTGCGGCGTCGCCGTCGCGTCGCGGTAGGCGACGACCAGCGTCCAGCCACCCCACGAGTCAGAGGCAGCGGTCGTGCTCGTCTGCGTGACGGGGATGTTCGCGCCGTAGTAGGTCGTCGCCCCGTGCGCCTGCACGTACGCGGTCACATCGGCGAAGCCGCCGTTCGATTTGGCACCGGTCGAGCCGAACGTGGTGGCCGTGATCGTCTGATACGCGTCGCCATCGGCCTTCAGCAGCATGGTCGTCGCGGGTCGGGTGGCAGGCGTCGCGGAGAAGCCCCAGTAGAGCCCGGCGAACAGCACCGTCGAGCCGGCGGGCATCGACAGCGTCGCTGCCGACGAGTTGACCGTGGCCGGGTCGCCGTCGACGTTCACGACCGACATCGAGCTGTACGAGTTGTTGTTGAGCAGCGTTCCGATGCCCTGCTGCGCCTGAATGCACGCCGGATCCGTCACGGGGCAGGTGACGTTGTTATTGGCGGCCATCGTGATGCGGCCGTTGACATTGGCC
Organism: Gaiellales bacterium; assembly: GCA_051007275.1. Lineage (GTDB taxonomy): Bacteria > Actinomycetota > Thermoleophilia > Gaiellales > F1-60-MAGs149 > F1-60-MAGs149. The sequence continues at coordinate 2,775 of JBPCSK010000429.1, forward strand.
GACCAGCGCAGGGCGAACGGCACAGGGCCGGCGGATGCGACCGCTGCAGCGGTGAGCGCAACGGCGAGCACGGTCAGGGCGGTGAAGATCCGGAGACGACGCATGCGCGGATTCTGCCACGCACGCGCCGCCGCTGTCCTTCCCGGACCGACGCCCGCTACACCTGTTGCACCACTACTGCTTGATCGTGAAGTACGCGACCTGCGCCTTGGTCGTCGACGTGCTATCCGACGCCGTGATGATCACCTTCCAGCGACCGGTGGTCAGCGGCGTGCGGCCGACGCGACCGGTGAACGAGATGGCATTGGACCCCGGCTTGCCGCCCTTGGCGCCGGACGAGCGGTACAGGTACTGC
>JBPCSK010000430.1:0-14846 GCA_051007275.1 Gaiellales bacterium
CTCATGCACGGCCGATCGTCTCGCCATTCGCTACAGATGTATCGGCGCTGTGGCGGTCGCGACGATCAGCGCTTGGACGTCGCAGGAAAGCGCGAGCGGCCAGCCCATTCCGCGTCACGGTCGGAATCGGCCACGCCGATTCCGTCGCGCCCGCAGGGCGCAGCCGTGCGGGCGCGAACCCGACGGCACGGCCGGCGGGTCAGCAAACCCGCCGCTTGGAACGGGCCGCTGCCCGTTCCATAGGCGCCCGAGGGCGTCAGCCCTTGGGCGTCGCAGGCGCGTTTGCGAACATCCCCTTGTAGAGGCTCTCGCCGCCGTCGAGCACGAGCGTCTCGCCGGTGATGTACGCGCCCTCGTCCGACACCAGGAAGCGCGCGGAGTTGGTGATGTCCTCGAGGCTGGCGAAGCGACGCAGCGGGATGTTCTGCGTCATCGCAGCCCGGATCTCCTCGGTCGGGAAGAGGTTGGCCGAGGCCGCCTCGGTCTCCGTCGGTCCCGGCGCGAGGCAGTTGACGCGGATGCCGAGCGGCGCCCACTCGACGGCGAGCGTCTTGGTGAGGTTCCAGACCCCCGCCTTGGCGGCGGCGGAGTGCGCCGTGCCGGGATTGCCCGTCCAGGCGTACGTAGCGATGATGTTGAGGATCGAGCCCGTGTCCTTCGCCGCGTTCGGAAACCCGAGCCCGAAGGCGCGCGAGCAGTAGAAGGTGCCATTGAGAACGATGTCGATGACGGCGCGCCAGCCATTCGGCGACATGTCGATGGCGTCGGCGACGAAGTTGCCGGCCGCGTTGTTGACGAGCGTATCGGGCGCTCCGAAGGTCGCGGTAGCCCCGGCGAAGAACGCGTCGATCTGCTCCGGATCACGGACGTCACAGGGGAAGTGGGCGCACGCACCGCCAGCGGCCTTGACCAGCTCGACGGTCTCCTCGAGCGGCTCGGGGCGGCGGCCGCAGATCGCGACCTTCGCGCCGCGCGAGCCGAGGTCGATGGCCATGGCGCGGCCCATGCCGCTGCCACCGCCGGTGATCGCCACCACGCGTCCGTCGATTCCGGTGCTCATGCGTCGTCCTCCATCGTCTCGGCGGCATCGCCGCTCAGGGGCACAAGGTACTGGTCCAGCACGTCGTCGGCGAAGGCACGCGCGGCGCCCATCGCGCCCTCCACGTTCTCTCGGAACCGGTCGGGGGCACCCTCGCGCGCCAGCACGCGGATCGCGCCCCAAAGCTGCTCGGCGAGCGGCTCGAGCGGATCGAGGCCAGCGCCGGTCAGATGAGCGGAGACCTGGCCGGCGGTCTCCTTGAGCAGGTCGAAGCGATCGGCGATCAGCGACGCCGCCCCCGCGAGCCGATCGAGGTAGCCGGGGTCCGCCACGCGGATGCCCTGCACGAGCGGCTGCAGCTCCTCGAGCGCCTGGTACATGGCGTGCGTCGCGAGCTCGGCGTCCGCCTCCCCCAGCTCGCCAGCCAGGCGCCAGGCAGCGGCGAGCAGCGGCAGCGCCTCGTCGATGGCGAGCGCGGCCGCGGTCTCCTCGGCCGCCTCGCAGATCGCGGCGAGCTCGACGGCCTGTCGGATCACGCGGCGCTCGTCGAGCGGTGCACCCGCCGCGTCGATCACGACCCAGCCGAGACCCTCGCCCCGCGGCACGGCGCAGATGAAGAGATCGCCCCGGCGCAGGTCGCTGGCGGGGACGACACCCTGCGGCACAACGCCCACGAGCGCCTCGACATGGGCTGCGGCGGCCTCGATCGCGATAGGTTCCATGCCGCGAGCGTAACCGGAATCACCCTCTCCGAGGACAGGCGGCAGTCCCGGGGACGGGTTGGGGTAGGATTGAGCCATGGCACAGACCTCCGAGCAGCAGGCACCCACCACCGGCATCTCCGACGCGGTCGTCGAGTGGCGCTGCGAGACGCTCGAGCGCGCCGGGCTCGATAACGAGCGCGCCGCGCGCATCGCGGCGTCCGACGCCGATCTGCACGAGGCCGTCCGCCTGCTTGAGCAGGGTTGCGCGCCCGAGCTGCTCGAGCGCATCCTGCTCTAGGACGCCCCGAAACGCGAAAAGGGGCGCCGCCCGCAGGCGACGCCCCTCCGTTGTGCGTTCCTAGGCGGTCGTGGCCTGCTTCGGCTTGAGGATCACGACGATGTAGAGAATCGCCGCGATCGCACCGCCGACGAGCGGTCCGACGATGTAGAGCCACGCGTTGCTCCAGTTGCCCGAGACGAGCGCGGGACCGAACCAGCGGGCCGGGTTCATCGCGGCGCCCGACACGGGGCCACCCATCAGGATGTCGAAGAACACGACGAAGCCGATCGGCAGACCGGCGACGATCTTGAACGACCCGCGGGGGTCGACGCCGACGGCCATCACGACGAATACGAGGAAGAACGTGAGGATGCCCTCGATCAGGAGGCCCTGGCCCGAGGTGTGGTCGCCGCCCATGGCAGGCGTGCCGAGGCCGGTCGCGTCCTTGATCGCCGTCGTGTAGAGCACGGACAGCGCGAGCGCCGCGATCGTGGCGGCCACGAGCTGCGTGACGACGTAGGCGACGAACTCGACCGGCTTGATGCCCTTGGCGATCAGCACGCCGAGCGAGACCGCCGGGTTGAAGTGGCCGCCCGAGATGTGGCCGAGGGCGGAGACCATCACGGCGATGACGAAGCCGTGGGCGGCCGCGATGCCGATCAGCGTTGCGCCGCTGGTCATCGCCGCCGAGGTCATGATCGCGCCTGCACCGATGAAGATCAGGGCGAAGGTGCCCACGAACTCCGCGAGCAGGCGTGCAGGTGCGTTTTCCACCAGGTGTGCCTCCTGCGGGAAGGATTCCCGCGTCGATTACGGCACCGCCTTCGCCCGTGTTCGTCATTTCCCTGCTCCTGCCGCGAAGATGCAACACATGCGCGCGTTCACGCACGACCGCTGGACGTTTCCGCTGCCACCGACGAATCGGTTTCCGCAGCAGAAGTACCGACTGGTGCGCGAGCGCGTGGAGTGCGTGCCTGGCATTGAGGTGCTGGAAGCGGCGCCGATCACGTGGGACGACGCGCTGCGCGTGCACGATGCTGAGTGGGTTCGCCGCATCCGTCACGGCCTGCTGACGCGGCGTGAGGAGGCGGCGCTGGGACTGACGTGGTCGCCCGAGCTCGCCGAGCGCACGCTGCACGCGACGGGCTCCACGGTGGCCGCCGCGCGCGCCGCCCTGACCGACGGCGTGGCGGCTGCCCTCGGCGGCGGCACGCACCACGCCCATCGCGCAGTGGGACGCGGCTACTGCCTCGTCAACGACGTCGCCGTGGCAATCAGTCTTATGCGTTCAGCCGGATTCATCGGTAAATGCCTAATCCTTGATCTCGACGTGCACCAGGGCGACGGCAACGCCGACTGCTTCAACGGTGACCCCGACGTGCTCGTGGTCTCCCTGCATGGCGCACAGAACTACCCCTTCGTGCGCGTGCCCGGTGACATCGACATCGATATCCCCGACCGCGCGGGCGACGACGTCTACCTCGCGCTGCTCGACCACACGCTCGCCCGCCTCGACGCGCACGGCCCGTTCGACCTCGCCTTCCTGCTCGCCGGTGCGGACCCGTGGGAGGGCGACCGTCTCGGCCGCCTCTCCCTCACCCTGCCCGGCCTCGAGGAGCGCGACCGCCGCGCGATCGGCTGGATCCGCAACCGCGGCATCCCACTCGTCGTCACCCTCGCCGGCGGCTACGGCGAGCCGATCGAGACGACGGCCGACATCCAGGCGCGCAGCGTGGCGCTGGCCGCCGAGCGCGGCTAGACGGCGGGAACACCTCGAGGTGATCCCGCCGCCGAGGTGGATCACCCACACCAGAAGACGCATTGGCTGCCGAGCATTTCGGCACTAGGCGACGACGAGCCCGCGCAGCTCCACGAAGTCCGGCGCCGGGACGAACCCGAGCTTGCGATTGATCGCGCGCATCGCCTCGTTGCCGACCGCGTTCTCCGTCGTCATGCGCTCGGCCCCAGCGGCGAGGGCCCAGCCGATGGCCGCGCTCTTGAGCGCCTGCGCGATGCCACGCCCCTGCCACGCCCGCCGCGTGCCAGTCATCATGTGGCCGACGCTGCGCCCGCGCTCCTGCAGCAGCAGGCGGCAGTAGCCGACGACCGCGTCATCGACGACGGCGAGCAGGTAGCCGTCGAGCGGACCGTTGGGGACGTCGACGTCGCGCACGCGCCACTCCTCGAACGTGCCGGCCTCGACCGGGTCGGGGTCGGGCAGCGCCGCGAAGATCTCGACCGCGGCCTCGTAGGCGCTCGCACGCAGCTCAGGTCGCTCCGCGAGCGACGTGAGCTCGACGCCATCGGGCAGACGGAACTCGGGCGCGGAACGCCCCACGAGCGGCAGCTCCACGCACGCCATCCGGTCGTACTCCGTGAAGCCGCGGTTGCGCAGAAACGCGACGCCGTCGGGACGCCCGTCGCTGCAGGGCACGTTGAGCTCGGCCTTGCCCTTCTCGCGGCAGACGCCGCTGGCCCATGTGAGCAGCGCAGACCCGACGCCCTTTCGCCGATGCTCGCTGAGCACGCCGAGCTCGCTCCACAGGACGGGATACTCGGGCGGGTAGACCCAGATTCGCCCGACCGTGCCGACACCGATGGGCACGCCGTCGAGGCGTGCGATCACGCGCCGCATGTCCGGGTCGAGCTGACGCTGGGCGAGCATGAGCTCGGGCGAGCGCACCCACTCGGGCTGCGTCGCGAACAGCAGATCCGAGACGACCGCGAGGCCGTCCTCGTCGAAGCCGACCTCGACGAGCTCGAGGCCGCGCAGGCTCATCGCCCCTTGAAGTCCGGCGCGCGCTTCTCGGTGAAGGCCCGCAGGCCCTCCTTCGCATCCTCGGTGGAGAAGAGGATCGAGAAGAGATCGGCCTCGACCATGTAGTTCGTGGCGAGGTCACCGGCGAGCGCGCGGTTGGTGGCCTCCTTCGCGTATGCGATGGAGACGGGGCTCTTCGACGCGATCACCTTGGCCATCTCGATCGCCTTCGGCATAAGCTCCGCAATGGGCACGACATGCTGGGCGAGGCCGCGGGCCAGCGCCTCGTCGGCCTTGACGCGACGGCCGGTGAAGATCAGCTCCTTGGCGAAGCCGATCGACGTGGTGCGCGCGAGGCGCTGCGACGCGCCCCAGCCAGGCATGATCCCGAAGTCGACCTCGGGCTGGCCGAAGACGGCGTTCTCGGAGCAGAGGCGGATATCGCAGGCGAGCGCCATCTCCGAGCCGCCGCCGAGCGCGTAGCCGTTGACGGCCGCGATCGTGGGCGCGCGCATCGTCTCGAGCAGGTTGGCGCACTCCTGGCCGAGCTCGGCGTAGGCGCGGGCCTCGAGCGGCGTCTTCGTCGCCATCTCGGCGATGTCGGCGCCGGCGATGAAGGCCTTCTCCCCCGCACCCGTCAGGATCAGGCAGCCGACGTTCTCGTCGCGGCTGATCGCGTGGAGCTCGGAGCGGAACTCCTCGAGCAGCGCGGACGACAGCGCGTTGAGCGCCTCAGGGCGGTTGATGGTGAGGATCGCGACGCGATCCTCGTGGCGCAGCTCGATGGCCATGGCTTCCCTCTTCTCCCCTAGGCCGCGGTCTGCGCGGTCAGGAACTCGACGATCGCGGAGGTCGGCGACCCCGGCGTGAACACCTCGGCGACGCCCATCTCCTTGAGAACGATCGCATCATCATTCGGGATGGTGCCTCCGACGACAACGCAGACGTCCTCGACACCGCGCTCGCGCATCAGCTCGAGGATGCGCGGCACGAGCGTCATGTGCGCGCCCGACAGCACGGAGATGCCGAGCGCGTCGGCGTCCTCCTCAAGGATGGTCTCGACGATCTGCTCGGGCGTCTGGTGCAGGCCCGTGTAGATGACCTCCATGCCCGCATCGCGCAGGGCACGGGCGATCACCTTCGCTCCCCGATCGTGCCCGTCGAGCCCGGGCTTGGCGATCACGACTCGCATGCGGCGTTCCATGACACGGAAGTGTAAACGCGAAGGGGACTCCCACCGCGCGCAGTACCATGCGACCATGCACCGACGCCTGCTGCCCCTGGCCCTGCTCGCACTGGCGCTCACCGCCGCGCTCGGTCTGACCGCCTGCGGTGGCTCGGATGGCACGACCTTCGACGACGCGGGCGCGCCCTTCACGTTCCAGTACCCGAAGGACCTCCACAAGGTGTACGCCAAGACGGGCCGCGAGATCCAGGGCCTGCCGCCGAAGTACAAGGTCGCGCTCGGCACCGACGAGACCAACGTCGTCGTCGTGGCCTACTACCAGCTGCCGAAGGACGTCTCGAAGCTCAAGAAGTCCGCCCTCGCCGTCGCCGTCGCGCGCTCCGCCCGCGCGCTGAGCCGCGCCCTCAACGGCACGATCCCGAAGAGCACGAGCACGCAGATGGGCGACCTGCCCGCCACGCAGTTCGAGTTCTCGACGCAGAGCAAGTCGCTCACCACGCGCCTCGTCTACGCCTTCCAGGGCAAGCAGCAGTACTTCCTGCGCTGCCAGTGGAACGCCGACGGCGCAGACGCCATCCCGAGCGCGTGCGACCAGGTCGCGTCGAGCTTCTCGCCGAACTGACCCGCGCTCAGGGCGCGCTCAGGGGGCTCGCTGGCCCGACGTCGTCATTGAGCCGGTGCAGGATCCCCCACACGTCCATGTACGCGCCCTCGTGCGCTGCGTCATGCACGGCGCTCTTGAAGTTCGGGTAGGTGATCTCCGCGATCAGCACCTGCATCGCGGCCTGCCACTCGTCACGCGTCGCCTCGACGCGCCAGGCGTAGTCCGCGTCGCGGAGCCACACGGGCTCTCCCGCGACGAGGTCGGAGAGCGCCTCGATGTCCTCGCGGGTGCGCGCCCGCACGAGCAGCCGCTCTGCGTCATCGCGGTGCTGCACCACCGAGTAGAACCCTCGCGTCGTCATCAGCCACATGGGCCGCTCCTTTCGTCGTTGCAGTGAAGTCGCGTGCCGCGGCGATCGCCTTACCGCTCCCACGAACCGACGGATACGCCAAGGGGACGCGGACATGCGCGTCGCGCGTAAGCGGTTGCCCACCACCTGCGACCCCCAGCCATGGCCATCATCGTCGCTGTGATCGTGATCATCCTCCTCGCCCCGCTCTGGCCGTTGGGGCGGCGCTGATGAGCCGCAACACCCTCTACTGGATCGTGGTCATCTGGGTGAACTCGCTCTGGGTGCTGCCGATGCTGCGCGTCCTCATCGCGGTGGTGACGTGGCCGTTCCGGGTGCTCTCCTGATGCCGTGTAAGCGACTCGCCACCGCAGACGACTCCCTCGTGCAATGACCATCGACTTCAACGAGCCCACAGGCCCACCCACCACCGTTCCCGCGCTCGCGTTCGACGACGTGAAGCGCCTCACCGTCCGCTCCGGTGGACCGACGCGCGGCTATCCGGACCTGCCGAAGGTGATGACGCCGCTCTTCTTCGACCACGTGGACCTGTCGCAGCCCGTCGCGATTCTGCGGACGCACGTCGAGTCGACTGCCGATTGGTCGGGGGAGCCGATCGAGGTCCTCGTCGCGATCTGCTCCTTCGCTCCCGCTGGTCCGGGTCCGCGCCTGATCAACGAGCTGCTCTGCCTGCCCGACGACTACGCAGGCGCAGTCACGACGATGGAGCTCCCCGCGCTCACTGTGGGCGAGCGCGATCGACTGAAGCTCTGGGGCATGTGCGCGCCCGGCAGCGCGTCGTAGGACGCCATGCCCCTGGCGGGACGACGTCGGCGACCCGCGCTACGTGCGGCTCGCCCCGGGCTTCCACGTCGTCTCGCCGCCGTCACCATTCGCCGCGCGTGCGAGCACGAACAGCAGGTCGGACAGGCGGTTGAGATACGTGATCACCTCGGGGGTCATCGGCTCGGTTGCCGCAAGCGCGACGGCGTCACGCTCGGCGCGACGGCAGATCGTACGGGCCACGTGCAGGTACGCGCTCAGCGGCGTGCCACCCGGGACGACGAAGGACGTCAGCGGCGGGAGTGCGGCGTTGACCTCGTCGATCCGATCCTCGAGCCATTGCACCTGATCCGGGCTGACGCGCAGGCGAGAGCGATGCCGCTCGTCGTCCTCGGGCGGCGGCGGGACGCAGAGGTCGGCGCCGACATCGAAGAGATCGTTCTGGATGCGCACGAGCCAGGCATCCGCGGGCGTGTCCGCCGAGTGCAGGCGCGCGACGCCGAGGGCCGCATTGAGCTCGTCGACCGTGCCGTACGCCGCGACACGCGCGTTGTGCTTGGCCACGCGATGGCCGTCGCCGAGGCTCGTCTCGCCCAGATCCCCGCCGCGCGTGTAGATGCGGTCGAGGCGGACCACGATGTCGTCGTTCGGCGCGTCGCTCATGTCAGTCCGTTTCGTCGGCGTCGGCGGTACGGCCGATGCTACGCCGGCAGGACCTCGAGCACCATCGCGTCACCCTGGCCGCCACCCGAGCAGATGGTGGCGACGCCGATGCCACCGCCCTGACGACCCAGCTGATGCACGAGCGTGCCGACGAGGCGCGCGCCGCTGGCGCCGACCGGATGGCCCAGCGCGACTGCGCCACCCTGGACGTTGGCGCGCTCCGGGTCGATACCGAGCGTATTGACCGCGTTGAGGGCGATCGACGCGAAGGCCTCGTTGACCTCGAGCATGTCGACGTCGGCAACCGTCAGGCCCGCCTTCTGCAGCGCCGACTCAGCGGCGATCGCCGGCGCGCAGGCCAGACGGCGCGTGATGTCGGCGGCGACGGCGCTCGAGCGCACGATCGCGAGCGGCTTGAGACCCTTCGCGGCAGCGACGTCCTCGCTGACTGCGACGACCATCGCCGCGCCGTCCGTCACGCCCGGGCTATTGCCGGCCGTGTGCGTGCCACCCTCGGTGAGCGGGCCGAGCTTGCCGAGCGACTCGAGCGTGGAATCGGCTCGCGGACCCTGATCCTGATCGATCACGCGCTCGTGCTTGCGCTCGCGGATCGTGACTGGCGCGATCTCGGCGGCAAAGGCACCGCTCTCCATCGCCGCCACCGCACGCTGGTGCGAGCGCAGCGCCCACGCGTCGAGCTCCTCGCGCGACTGGCCGAGCTCGCCCGAGACCTCGTTGGCCTGGTCGTACATCACGCGGTGCGTCCACGGATCGCGCAGGCCGTCGTGCAGCACGGCGTCAACGAGGTGCTGATCGCCGAAGCGGTACCCGGCGCGGGCGCCGAGCGCCATGTACGGCGCGCTCGTCATCGACTCCATGCCGCCCGCCAGCACGATCTCGGCCTCGTCAAGGCGGATCAGATAGTCGGCGAGGGCGATCGCGCGCATGCCCGAGGCGCAGACCTTGTTGATCGTCTCCGAGCCGCTCTCGACCGGGATGCCGACGCGGGTCGTGACCTGGCGCGCCATCGCGTGCATCTGACCGGCCTGCACGACCGTGCCGATGAACGAGTAGTCGACATCGGCCGGTGCCACACCGCCGCGCTGCAGCGCGGCCTCCGCCGCGGCGACGCCGAGGTCGACCGCGCTCGCACCGGCGAGATCGCCGCCGAGGCGACAGAAGGGGGTGCGAGCAGCGCTGACGAGGACGGTACGAGCCACGCGAGGAGCCTCCGGAAGTCGGGGTGCGGCCGCAGCAGCAGCCGAGAGCGGAGGCTACCACGCGGCGATTGAACGCCAGACCAGATCGGTCCGCGATCAATCGCCACGTCGGGTCCCGCAGGGATGGCAGCGTGTCAATCCGTTCGGTACCTTGCCGTCATGTTCAACGTGCGCTTCACGCGAACGGCACGCGCCGTGTCCCTCCGTCTTCGCGCCGGCGCCGTCGTGCTCGCGGCGGCCGTCCTCGCCGCGGTCGCCTGCGCCGCTCCCGCAGCCGCATGGGAACCGCCCCAACGCGTGAACGCCCTCGGGATGGACACGCTCATCTACTCCCTGGCCACCGGTGCCGACGGCTCCACGACCGCCGCCTGGTCCGAAACCGCCGGCGTCGTCGCCACCGTCATGACGGCCACGCGATCGGCCACCGGAGGTTTTGGCGCGCCCATCGCCGCTTCGCCCTTCGGCGACACGGACGGCGGCCGCATCGACGTCGCGATCACCCCGGACGGGTCGGTCACGGTCGTCTGGCCCCAAGACACAACCAGTGCCATTCGCGTGGCCACGAAAGCAGCCGGCGCGTCGACCTACGGCGACCCGCAGACGTTGGGCATAGGCGGTGATCCGCAACTCGCGATCGCACATGACGGAACGACCCTCGCGGTGTGGGCCGACGGGAGCGGCAGCGGCAACGTCGTCCGCGCCGCGATACGTCCACCCGGCGCGACCGCCTTTGGCACAGCTTGGGCGATCTCCGAGACCGGCCACGATGGACGCGAGCCCCAGCCCGTCGCCTCGCCTGACGGCTCGTTCACGGTGATCTGGCATGGCCAGTTCAACGGCACCAAGACCGTCGAAGCAGCCTCGCTGCCGGCCGGCGGTTCATCGTTCGGGGCGGTCCAGACGATCTCGGCGATGGGCCCCGTCCTCAGCCCCTCGAACGCCGCAGTCGCAGCGGCGAGCGCAGGCGACGGCACCCTGATCGTGGCGTGGGGCAACGATGCATCGCCGGCGACGCTGTGGACCGCGACGCGCCCGGCGGGTGCCACCGCCTTCGGGTCGCCCGAGGCACTGTCGACTGCCACATGGAATGGATCCAATCTGGGCCTGGACGCGGTGGCCGCACCGGACGGCACCGTTGCGGTCGCCTGGGCGGCGAAAGACACCTTCACCGCGCAATACGCCGCGCGAGTGGCAGTCCGTACCGCCGGCACCACAACGTTCGGCTCAGCGCAGCAGCTCTCGCCGCCGGACGTTGTTGGAGATTCGCCCTCGATGACCGTCGCTCCCGACGGACGGTTCACCGTCGCCTGGTACGACGGGAACATTCTGCGGACGCTGCGAACGGCGACGCTGGCTCCGGGTACCACAACGTTCACGAACCCGGAGACGGTCGGCGCAGGCACGCAGCCAATCGAGGAATCGCACATCGTCGCCACGATCGACGGCACGCCGGTCCTGATGTGGAACGGCGCCGAAACCGGCACCAATCTGCTGTACGCATCGTGGGGCTCGGCCACGACGTACCCCCTCACCGTCGTCCGCGCCGGCAATGGTCGCGGCCGCATCACCTCGACGCCCGCCGGGATCAACTGCGGGGCGACGTGCACGTCGACCATCACGCTGTCGACGCGCGTGATCCTGACGGCGAAACCGACCCACGGCTCCGTCTTCGCCGGCTGGACCGGCGCGTGCGCTGGAACGTCGGCGACGTGCGTCGTGTCCGTGCTCGGCGCGCGCACCGCGACCGCGCGCTTCGCCGCCACCGTCCCGAGCAAGGTCCGGCACGCACGCTCCCGACCGGCCGGTAAGGCCATGATCGCGCTCTGGCAGGCCCCCGTGAGCACCGGCGGCGCGCGTTCCTTCAGCTACCAGACGCGGATTCGCGGCAAGGGCGGCACGTGGTCGGCGTGGACGACGCAGCGGCCGATCGCCGGTCGCACATGGCAGTCGCGCGCATTCCGCGGACTCGAGCGCGGCCAGGCCTACGCCGTGCAGATCCGCGCTCGATCCGCCGCCGGTGCCGGTTCGTCCGTGCGGATCTCGTTCGTCGTACCGAGCTCGCCCCCTCGCGGACAAGCCGTCACCGGCTAGCGCACCGGCCGGTTGACGACAGCCCCGCGCCGTGGCACCCTGCACCCATGCAGGGAATCCGCAACGGCGCGTGGTGGTGGTGCATGCCCGGGCGGGATCCCGTGCGCTGACGCGCACCGCTGATCCGATTCGCCCGGGCTCCCCTCAGGGGAGCCTTTTTTGTGCCCGCACACCGCCAACAGAAACCCTGACATGAACCCCTCCGAGCCCCGACAGAAGCGCCAGCCGACGATGCGCCCCACCGTGCGTGAATTGCCTGCTGATCTGCTCACGCCCGTCGGCGCCTACCTGCGCCTGCGTGACCTCGGGCCGGGCTTCCTGCTGGAGAGCGTCGAGGGCGGCCAGCAGGTCGGGCGCTACTCGTTCCTGTCGGCTGGCTGCGAGCGACTCGATCTCGATCTCGCCGGCGACGATCCGTTCGCGCCCCTGCGCGCTCGCCTCGACGCGCACGCCGAGCTCGACCTCGAGGGACTGCCGCCATTCGCCGGTGGCGCCGTGGGGATGCTCGGCTACGACGCGATCCCGACCTTCGAGCCGACCGTGCCCCTGCCCGAGCGTGAGGACGGCGACCTCGCACACCCCGCCTCGTTCCTGATCGCCCCCGTGGTCGTGGCCTTCGACCACGTGCGCGCCACCGTCCAGGTGATCGCGCAGCCGGGCGAGGACGCGCTCGCCGACACGATCATCGACCGCCTGATGGGCCCGATGCCCGAGGGCGTGCAGCCCGTACCGCCGCTCGTCGCGGGCGGCGAGTCGGTGGGCGACCTCGACATGGACGAGTACATCGAGCGCGTCGAGATCGGCAAGGACCACATCCGCAAGGGCGACGTCTTCCAGGTCGTGCTGTCGCAGCGCCACCGCCGCCGCACGCCGCGCAGTCCCGTCGCGATCTACCGCGCGCTGCGCGCCGTGAACCCGTCGCCGTACCTGTTCCTGATCGACCTCGGTGACCGTGCGCTGATCGGCGCCTCGCCCGAGACGCACGTGGCGCTTTCGCGCGAGCGAATCGCCGAACTGCGTCCGATCGCCGGCACGCGGCCGCGCGGCGCCTCCCCCGAGGAGGACGACGCGCTCGCAGAGGACCTCCTCGCCGACCCCAAGGAGCGAGCCGAGCACATGATGCTCGTCGATCTGGCCCGCAATGACCTGTCGCGCGTCTGCGACCCCGGCACGGTTCACCCCACGCGCCTGCTCGAGATCGAGCGCTACAGCCACGTGATGCACATCGTGTCGCGCGTCGAGGGCCACCTGCAGGACGCCCACGATGCGTTCAGCCTCCTCGCCGCCACGTTCCCCGCCGGCACCGTCTCGGGAGCACCCAAGGTGCGCGCCATGCAGATCATCAGCTCCCTCGAGCCCCATCGCCGCGGGCCCTACGCGGGTGCTGTCGGATACCTCGGCACCGACGGCACGCTCGACACGTGCATCGCGCTGCGCACGATCCAGCTGCGTGACGGCGTCGCCACGTTGCAGGCCGGCGCGGGCATCGTCGCCGACTCGGATCCCGCCGAGGAGCACCGCGAGTGCCTGCGCAAGATCGCCGCGCTGCAGCGCGCCGTCGATCTCGCCGATGCGGGAGGCTACGGACGATGAGCCGCGTCCTGCTGATCGACAACTTCGACTCGTTCACGTACAACCTCGCGCACGGGTTCTCCGAGGCCGGCGCCAGCGAGGTGATCGTCAAGCGCAACGACGCGATCACCGTCGCCGAGGCCGAGGCGCTCGCACCCACGCACCTCGTGATCTCCCCCGGCCCTGGCACGCCCGACGAGACCGGCGTCTCCGCCGACCTGATCAACGCCTTCCAGGGTCGCATCCCGATACTCGGCGTGTGCCTCGGCCACCAGCTGCTCGTGCAGCTGCATGGCGGCGTCGTCGGCGCAGCGCCGCAGCTCGTGCACGGCAAGAGCGACGGCGTGACGCGCATCGCTGATGACCCCATCCTCAACGGCGTCGACGAGCGCTTCATCGCGGGCCGCTACCACTCGCTCGCCGCCCACGAGCCCATCCCTGCCGAGCTCGTCGTCACCGCGCGCGCGGACGATGGCACCGTCATGGCCGTGCGGCGTCTCGACCAGCCCACGCACGGCGTGCAGTTCCACCCCGAGAGCGTGCTGACGCCAGAGGGCGACACGATGCTCGCCGCGTTCCTGGCGCTGGGAGCCGCCGCGTGAGCACCCCGCTCCACGCCGCGATGGTGAAGGTCCTCGGCGGCGAGCACCTCACCGAGGACGAGGCCCGCGCGGCGCTCGGCTTCATCATGGACGGCGAGGCGACGGCAGCGCAGACCGCGGGGTTCCTCGTCGCGCTCAAGGCCAAGGGCGAGACGCCCATCGAGATCGCCGGGTGCGCGCGCGCCATGCGCGAGCACGCCATCGCCGTGCGGCCGCAGCGCACCGACCTCGTCGACACGTGCGGGACGGGCGGCGACCACACCGGCTCGTTCAACATCTCCACGGCCGCGGCGCTCGTGGCCGCCGGTGCGGGTGCGGGTGTCGCCAAGCACGGTAACCGCTCGATCTCCTCGAAGTCGGGCAGCGCCGACGTGCTGGAGCACCTCGGCGTTCCCGTCGAGGTGCCTGCAGATGCCGTAGCCGCGATGATCGACGAGCACGGCTTCGGCTTCCTCTACGCGCCCAGCCACCACCCCGCCATGCGCCACGCCGGCCCGATCCGCCGCGAGCTCGCGATACCGACGATCATGAACCTGCTCGGCCCGCTCGCCAACCCGGTCGAGACGCCATTCCAGATCATCGGCGTGCCGCGCCTCGAGCTCGTCGACCCGATGGCGCAGGTGATGCAGATCCTCGGCATCCAGCACGCGCTGATCGTCCATGGCGACGGCGGCTTCGACGAGATCACCCCGTGCAGCACGACCACGATCGCCGACGTCACGCAGGACGCCATCACGCTCTCGACGTTCGACCCGGTCGACCACGGCATCGCGCGCGCCAACCTGGACGCGCTCAAGGGCGGAGGCCCGGAGCAGAACGCTGACATCATCCGCCGGGTCCTCGCAGGGGAGCCGGGTGCGCCGCGTGACGCGGTGCTGCTCAACGCCGCCGCCGCCCTCGTCGTGTGCGGCCAGGCCGACGACTTCGCCGCGGGCCTCGCCCGCGCAGCGGAGGCCATCGACACGGGCCAGGCGCAGCGCGTCCTCGACGCCGTC
>JBPCSK010000431.1:0-2581 GCA_051007275.1 Gaiellales bacterium
GGGATGCACCCGGGACCCTGCGCGGCGTCGACGAGGAAGACGGCGCCGTGCTCGCGGATGATCTCCGCCATCCGCGGGATCGGCATGATGCGCCCCGTCGTCCAGATCACGTGCGACAGCGCGACGAGCTTGGTCCGCGGCGTGAGCGCGTCGGCAATCGCCTGTGCCGGATCCTCCGCGTCGGTGATCGGCACGATGATCACCTCGATGCCGCGACGCTCGCCCATCACCTTGAGCGGCACCGTCAGCCCCGGGTGCTCGAAGTCGCCGATCAGCACCTGGTCGCCGGGCTCCCAGTCGATCCCGCCGACCACCAGGTTGAGACCATCGCTCGTGCAGTGGCCGAGCGCGATCTCCGTCGCCGGTGCGTTGACGACGCGACCCATCGCGGCCCGCGCGCCCTCCTCGATCGCGGACTGCTCGGCGTAGCGATCGTCGCCGATGCGCCCGACGTTCCAGACGCCGTCGACGTGGGCATTCATCGCGTCGCGCACCGCCAGCGGAAACGGCCCGAACGTGCCCGTGTTGAAGTACACGGCGTTCGTGACGGAGGGCATCTGGCTGCGGATCAGTGCGGTATCGACCATGGGTGGCAGCGTACTGCCTCGGCGCCGGTAGCATCCGGGGCATGTTTCGCCGCAAGCGCTTCGGAGAGCTGATCAAGATGCAGCTCGACGTCTTCGCGATCGACCATGCCGATCGCCTGCGATCGCTGCACGACACGCTGGAGCAGTACCGCGCATCGAGCCGCGATGAGGCTGAGGAGCGCTACGGCGATTACGCCGACGAGATCGACTGGGCCGCGGAGGAGCTGGCGGAGATGCGCGACGCCTACGCCGCCACCATCGACCCCGAGCTCGTCGACCAGTACGAGCGCGAGTTCTCACGCGCCGTCCACAAGGTGTATCCGCCGATCGCGGTGATCCTGGACACGCTCTAGTGATCGACCACGCCGCGATCGAGGAGTGGCTTCGGCAGTGGGGCTACGTGGCGGTCTTCATCCCGCTGGTGCTCGAGACGGCGGGCATCCCCTTTCCCGGCGAGACGATCCTGCTGATCGCGGCGGCCGCCGCGTCGAGGGGCGTGCTCAATCCGTTCGCCGTCGCCGCCGTCGCATCGCTCGCGGTGATCATCGGCGACAACATCGGCTACTGCATTGGACGCTACGGCGGGCGGCGCCTCGTCGATCGGATCAGCCACATCGGTCACGTCGAGGCGGGCGTCGCCTGGGGCGAGCGCTTCTTCGAGGTGCATGGCGGCAAGGCCGTGCTCCTCGCGCGCTGGACCGCGGGGCTGCGGATCTTCGGTGCGTGGATCGCGGGGATGAGCCACATGCCCTGGCCCCGCTTCCTGCTCTGGAATGCGGTCGGCGGCATCACGTGGGCGTGCACGATCACGTTCCTCGGCTACGCCTTCGGCAACTCGCTGCAGACCGTCGAGCAGTACATCGGTCGGGCTGGCGCGATCGCGTTCGGGGCCGTCGTGATCGTCGCCGTGGTCATCGGCCTGCGCTTCCTGCACCGCAGGCAGAAGCAGCGCGCCGATCGGCTGATCAGCCAGAAGTTCCCCGACGCGCGCGAGGACTAGGCCAGCGCGACGACGACGCGGCCGGGGGCCGACTCGACGACGCGCGGAGCGCACGTCAGCGTGTCGACCTGCGCGCAGCGCATGACGTCAGCCTCGTGGCCGGTGCCGTCGAGATCGCGCGCACTCTGGCTGTCCTCGAGCGCCGCGAGCGCCAGCGGATACGCATTGGCGATCGCGATCGCGATGCGCGCCGCGTCGGTCGGAAAGGCGTCGGGCAGCGCGTGCAGGATGCGCTGCAGGAGCACGCCGGCCACGTAGGCGTCGTCGAGCGCGATCTCGCCGCGCACGCCCGCGCAGCGCACGACGATCGTACCGTCGGCCGGCACCGCGGCGAGCGCGGCATCGACGAGCGCCTGGGCATTGACGAGCGCGCCGACCAGCACAGTGGTGGACTCGGCGACGGACTGCAGGATGGCGCGCGTGCCGTTCGTCGTCGTGAGCACGAGACGATCGCCCTTGCGCTCGGCATACTCCGCCGGCGAGTTGCCGAGGTCGAAGCCCTCGATCAGGACGCCGTGGCGCTCACCGCCGAGGAGCACGCCCTCGGCGCGCTCGGTGTGGGCGTCGTCGATCTCCCCCACGCAGGTGACCGACGCGTAGCCGGTGTCGAGCGCGTGCGAGATGGTCGTCGTCGCGCGGATGCAGTCGACGACGATCGCGACGTCGGCGGGTGCGGGATCGCGCGGGCCCAGCGCGACGTGCAGCGTGTGTGCCATCTCAGCGGTCCTTGAAGCTCGAGTCGAGCGCGGCCTGCGCGGCGGCGAGGCGCGCGATCGGGACGCGGAACGGCGAGCACGACACGTAGTCGACGCCGACCTGATGGAAGAAGCCGACGCTGGCGGGGTCGCCGCCGTGCTCGCCGCAGACGCCGAGCTTGATGCCCGGCTTGGCGCGGCGGCCACCCTCGCAGCCCATCCGCACGACCGCGCCGACGCCGTCGACGTCGAGCGTGGAGAACGGATTCGCGTCGATCACGTCGTCCTCGATGTACTGC
>JBPCSK010000432.1:0-4005 GCA_051007275.1 Gaiellales bacterium
TATCAGGTGTGCACACGTCGTTCGCGACGCGAACGGACAACACGATCGTAGCGACGAGCACGGCGCGGCACGGCGTCGGCTCACACCCACGCATCACGCGCCGCAGGCACGAGCGCGAGTGCGTGCGCTAGCCCGAACTCGTCACCGTGGTGACACCGACGAGCGTCACGCCCAACGATGGTGAGGCGGAGTTCGCCGGAGCAGGAGGCGGCGCCGGCATCGTCACCGTGTTCACGGTCAGCACGACCGAGCTCGGCGATGTCGCAGTGGTTCCGTTCGAGAGCATCAGCACGTTGGAGATCGTCTGCGCAGCGGGCATCGTGGTCGCGTTGGACGCGAGCTGCATGAAGGACGCCAGCCCCTGCCCGCACGTGGGGATGTCGACGTAGCCGGTCCCGAGCGCCATGGTGAAGGCCGAGCCCGATGCGCAGCCTGAGACGTACGTCACCGTGGTGGAGGTCGACGAGCGAGACGCCCTGGGCGGATAGATGGTCGTGCGGCCCGCGGGAGACGACGCGAGAAGGCAGGTGGTCGAGGTGCCGGCAACCGCGTTGATGGCCGAGAGGCATGGCGGGTTCGCGGCATCGTCGATGAACACGGCGGCATGACGGTACGTCCCGGGCACGAGACCGTCCGCGTGACGATGCCCCATCACCATCCCCGTCGGGACCTCTCGCAGCGCGAACGTCACGGATCCCCCCGCGACCCTGGGCCGGCGCAGCTCCACGACGTGGGTCAGCTCCGCCCCTTCCGAGGCCAGGATCACCGCCGCGTTCGGCGGATCAGCGGCGAAGCCACTCGTCCGCCAAATGCTCACCAGCCCGCGCAGCGTCATCGTGCCGGACTGCCGCGCGGGACGATCGGAGAACCACGTCACACGCGTCGCAGCGGGCATCGAGAGGCGATACCCGTCTCCCCCGTGCACGACCTCCCCACTGCTGGCGTCGAGCGCATAGAGGATGCCCGGCGTCTTCACCTTCGCCGATGCCGCCGGAACCGCGGCGAGCAGGACCAGAACGGCGACGATGAACGCATGGCGCACCATGCATCCAACGTACCACGGGACGTGGATCGGCTTGCGTGCGAGCGTACGAAACGCTGATCGGATCACCGATCGACGTGATCGCGCGGGCGGATTGGGCACGCACGCGGCCTGCTCCGACCTCGTTCCCGACGCTCTTCGGCGCGCGATCTCTACGTGGCACGAGAGGGCAGAAACAGCCACGCGACGATGGCGCCCACCGCCACAACCGCCGCCGCGATCAGCGACCCGCGAGAGAGGCCGTCGATGAACGCGCTCCGCACCACCTCGGCAAGCTGCGCGCCTTGGCCTTGCGGAAGCCGCTCGGCGACCTGCAGCCCACCGCCCATCGACTCGGCAACGATCGACTCGAGCCGCTTCGGCAGTCCCATGCTCCGGTACGCATCGACAACCTTCGCGCTGTAGACGCTGAGAAACACCGAGCCCACCACCGCGACCCCGAGGGTGCCGCCGAACTCTCGTGTCGTGTCGTTCACGGCCGCGCCCGCGCCCGCCTGCTCGGGCGGCAACGCTCCCATGATCGATTCAGTGGCAGGACTCGTCGCGAGCCCCAAACCGGCGGCGATCATGATCATCGAGAGCACGACGACACCGACGTACGGCGAATCCACGCTGATCGTCGCCGCCACGACAAACCCGATCGCCATCACCAGCAGGCCGACTGTCACCACGAGCTTCGATCCAAAGCGGTGCATTAGGACGATGGCGAGCGGCGACAT
The DNA here is from genome assembly GCA_051007275.1 of Gaiellales bacterium. Classification (GTDB taxonomy): domain Bacteria; phylum Actinomycetota; class Thermoleophilia; order Gaiellales; family F1-60-MAGs149; genus F1-60-MAGs149. The sequence goes on from JBPCSK010000432.1 coordinate 1,762, forward strand.
GATCCCGGTCGCCACGGCGAACGGGAGCGTGCGCAGGCCAGCCTGAAGTGGCGTGTGCCCCTGCACGAGCTGCAGGAACTGGGTGATCAGGAAGATGAACCCGAAAAGCGCGAAAAACGCCGTCGTGACCGAGAGACTCGCGGCGGTGAACCGCAGGTTCCGGAACAGCCTCACATCGAGCATCGGATGCCGCAGCCGCCGCTCGACCACGACGAACGCGACGAGGAACATCACACCGCCGATCAGTGCGGCTGCGATACCACCCGACAGCCAACCGCGCAGCGGTGCCTCGATGATCGCCCAGATGATCAACGCCACCCCGGCTGCCGACAGCACGAGGCCGAGGTAGTCCATGGCGCCGACGTCGGGATCACGCGACTCGGGCAGCAGCAGCGCGCCGAGTGCGAGCGCGATGATCACGACCGGGATGTTGACGGCGAAGATGGCGCCCCACGAGAAGTGCTCCAGCAAGAACCCGCCGGCGATCGGACCGACCGCCACCGCAACGCCAACCATCGCGGTCCAGACGCCGATCGCCGCGGCGCGCTCCTTGGCATCGGTGAAGACGTTGACCAGGATCGCGAGCGTCGCGGGGAAGATCAATGCGGCGCCGATCCCCATGACCGCGCGCGCGCCGATCAGCTGCCCCGACGTCGTCGAGAGCGCCGCCATGCCGGAGGTGATCGCGAAGAGCACGAGCCCGACCTGCAGCGCCCGTCGCCGTCCGAAGCGATCGCCGAGGTGGCCCATCGTCAGGAGCAACGCGGCGAACACCAGCGTGTACGCGTCAACAATCCACTGAAGCTCCGTCGTGCCAGCCCCGAGGTCGCGATTGAGCGTGGGCAGCGCCACGTTGACGATGGTGTTGTCCACGACGACCAGCAGGAGGCTCAGACACAGCACTCCAAGCGCCAGCCAGCGACGACGCGTACTCAGCGTTTGCACGATGACATCCACCCTTATAGAACGTTGTTCTTTAGTTATGGAACGCTATACTACGCACATGCCGAGCGTCAAGCACGAGCCGCGCACACGCACCGCGAGTGTCGTCGTCACCGACTCGCTTCTCACCGCCGCGCTCGCGTTGCTCGAGGAGCGCGGACTCTCCGCCTTGACCGTCCGTGCCGTCTCGGCGCGTGCCGGCGTCGCGCCCATGGGGGTGTACTCGCGCTTCGACGGCAAGGACGGACTGCTCGAGGCGCTGTTCGTCCACGGCTTCGCAACGCTCCAGGCTGCGATCCAGACGCCGCCTGAGGACCACGCGCTCGACCGGCTGCGCACGGGGTGCCTCGCCTACCGCAGCTTCGCCATCGCGCAGCCCCATCTCTACCACCTCATGTTCGACCAGATGTCAGCGCTCGACCTGTCACCCGCCGCCATGGCTGTGGCCCGCGCGACGTTCGCGACGCTGACGGATCGTGTGCACTCGGCCATGGCGTCCGGCGACCTCACCGCCGACGACAGCACCGAGGTGGCGCAGCAGCTCTGGAGCGCCATGCACGGCGCCGTCAGTCTCGAGATCGCAGGCGTGCACTTCGCCGCAGACCGCGCAGTCAGCTTCGAGCGCATGCTCGACGCGCTGCTTCGCGGGCTCGAGCGCTGACCCGCCCGAAACACTCGGAGCGATGCAGTTCGACGGCTGCCATCGCACTGGCCGACGCAGTAGCGGGGCAAGGAATGAGTGAACTGCTCTGACCGGGCCGCACGCCCGCTCACTTCTACTCGAACCCGACCGGCATCGACAGGCTCGAACTGCCCCTTCAGGTGCGTGCGGAAACACCGCTCAGACCGACCCGATTCGTTACTGTCACCGCATGCGCCGCATCCCGATCCTGATCCTGCTGCTGCTCGCCCTCGTCCCGGCGACGGCGAGCGCGGCGAAGCACTCGAAGGCGCCGAGCATCCTCTACTCGCTCGACGCGAAGGACGTGCTCGTGACGACGTCGGGCGGCACGTTCCGCGTGTCGATGCCGGCCAACGCGCCCGTGACGTGGTTCACGGACCGCCCGGACCGGAAGGCCGGGTCGATTCGCCTCGTCGACCTGTACCGCATCTGGGACGCCAGCGGATTCGTCAAGGACCCGCCGAACGCCGCCCTCCTGACGAGCAACGAGGGCGTGGAACACACCCACGTCGTCGAGCTGACGAAGCCGAGGCTCGCAGACCACCGCGTGTCCTTCGCCATCCGCGCCGTCTCGAATGCCCGAGAGGCTGGGTACGTGCACACGGACGACCTCGTCGCTG
>JBPCSK010000433.1:0-1078 GCA_051007275.1 Gaiellales bacterium
GCTACACGCTCCGCTGCCACCTGGTCGCGTCGGTGATCGCGTCGCAGGCAACGGGACGAGTCCGCCTGATCGTCCGCACGACGTTCGCGCCGACCGGCGGTACGCCACGCACCGTCAGCCAACGGGTCCTGCTGCCGCGTGTCGAATCCTCGGGACCGACGGCGGTCACGGGCTAGCCGTTCCGCCTACGAGCCTGTGCGGCAGCTCAGTGCGTTCGTGCGTACCCGCCTTGGCGGGCGTGAGCAGTGCGTACGCATGACGTACGCGGCGTAGCCGCGGGCGTCAGACGTGCGCACTGGGCACGTACGCCCTGGTCGGGATCAGCTGCGGGCGTACGGCCACGTGCGCCCTGGTCGGGATCAGCTGCGGGCGTACGTGCCACGTGCGCACTTCTGACGCCCGGCTTCGCCGTACGTCATTAGTACGCACGTTTCACGCCCGCCCGCCGCCTCAGTCGTCGCACAGGCTCGAAGGCGGAACAGCTCGCTCGATCGTGACCGCCGGGTTGGCTGTTGCGCGCGGACGGGGACGAGCTCCTCGCGCCGGAGCGCACTGCTAGTCTCGACCAGCGATGAGTGACGGGTATCTGAGGCTGTCGATTCGCGCCCGCGCAACCTGGGGGCTCCTCCTCGCGGCGATCTGCCTGGGCGCGCTCGCATCATCGGCGAGCGCGCTGCCTTTCACGAACGACCCTCTGCCCGGCCTTGCCAGCAACAACATCCGGTGCGTGTACGCCGTCGGGAACACGGTGTACGTGGGAACGATCAGCGGGCTCGGCATCTCGAACAATGGCAGCGCAACATTCGTGACCAGGACGACGGCCGACGGGCTCGGCGGCAATCTCGTCACCGGGGTGTTCGCGAGCGGAAGCACGGTGTACGCCGCCACGTCAGGCGGGTTGAGCATCTCGACCGACGGTGGGACGACATTCACGAACAGGACCACGAGCGATGGCCTTGGCAACAACACCGTCTACGCCGTGTATGCCTCTGGGAGCACGGTCTACGCGGCCACCGCAGCCGGGTTGAGCATCTCGACCGATGGCGGGACGACGTTCACGAACAGGACCACGAGCGAT
>JBPCSK010000434.1:0-2935 GCA_051007275.1 Gaiellales bacterium
GCCGAGAACATCGTCCGCGTGGTGCGCGGCGAGACGATCGGCACCCTCGTCGCGAGCGGCGCGCGTGTCGCCCCGGTCGCGCCGAAGGAGCCTCGCGGAGCGTAGGCACGGTGGCCCGCAAGGAATCGGAAGAGCAGCGCGAGACGCGCCGCAAGCTCGCACAGGCGCAGATCCGGCAGTTTCCCGATCCCGTCCTGAAGAGCGAGACCAAGCCCGTCGAGGTGTTCGACGACGAGCTCAAGGCCCTGCTCAAGCGCATGCACGAGATCGGCGACGACGCCGTCGGTGCGGGCCTGGCGGCCCCGCAGATCGGCTTGCTGCGTCGGATCGCGGTGATCAGCTTCACCGACGACGAGTGGATGTCGATGGTCAATCCCGAGATCGTCGAGTACTCGGACGAGACCGAGGTCGGCGGCGAGGGCTGCCTGTCGCTCGAGATTCTCCTGCGGGAGCATCACTCCGTCCCGGTCGAGCGCAGCACGCGCATCCGGGTGCGCTGGCAGGACGAGGACGGCGACTGGCAGGAGGACGAGTTCCTCGACATGCCGGCGCGCATCGTCCAGCACGAGGTCGATCACCTCAACGGCGTCCTCACGATCGACCGCGCCGCGCCGGAGGACAAGCGCGAGGCGCTGAAGATCCTGCGGGAGAGGCTCAGCTGATCGCGCGCGCGCCGTTCGCGGGCACGTCCGCGTTCGGGGCCGAGGTGCTGCGCGGCTTGCTCGACGCGGGCGTCGAGGTGCCGCTGGTCCTCAGCCAGCCCGATCGTCCGGCCGGGCGCAAGCGCGTGCTGACGCCGCCACCGGTTGCGGCGCTCGCCACGGAGCTCGGACTGCCCCTGCTGCAGCCTGAGCGCGCGATCGATGCCCTCGATGCGCTGCGCGCGACGGAGCCGACCGCGATCGCCATCTGCGCGTACGGGCAGCTGCTCCCCGCCGAGCTGCTCGCGCTGTGCCCATGGCTCAATCTGCACCCGTCGCCTCTGCCGCGCTGGCGTGGCGCTGCGCCGATCGAGCGCGCGCTGATGGCCGGCGACGAGGTGACGGCGGTGGCGATCATGGAGACGGTGCTCGCGCTCGACGAGGGACCGGTCGTCTCGAGCGATCCGATCGCGCTCACCGCCGCATCGGATACTGCGGAGGTCGAGGACGCTGCGCTGCGGCTGGGCGTGCCCGCACTCGTGCGCGCGATCGAGGCCGCGGCTGCCGGGATGCTCGTCTCGTCTCCTCAGACCACCGACGGTGTCACGTACGCGGCGAAGCTCACCCGCGACGACCGGCTCATCGACCCCTCGTCGCACGGCGTGGCGCTCACGCTCGATCGCATCCGCGCGCTGCGCCCGCACATCGGTGCGCTGCTGGCGCTCGACGACGAGACGTTCACGATCTGGCGCGCCGCGCCTGCTGCGGGCGGCGTCGCGCAGGGACAGGTCGTGGCCGACGCCGATCGTCTGGTGGCCGGACTCGCCGACGGTGCGATCGCGATCACCGAGCTGCAGACGGCCGGCAAGCGGGCGCTGTCGACGGCCGAGTGGCTGCGTGGTCGTCGCACCTCCCCGACGCGAGCGGCGCGGCCGGCATGAGCCAGCGCGATCCCGCTCGTACCGTCGCGCTCGACGTCCTGCTGCGGCAGGAGAAGGAGGACGCGTGGGTGGATCGCGCGTTCAGCGCCGAGGCCGCGCGCGCCCGTCTGGACCCGCGTGATCGCGGTCTCGCCTCGCAGCTGACGAACGGCACGGTCAAGGCGCAGCGACTGCTCGACGCGTGCGTCTTCGCGCTCGCCGATCGTGATCCCGCCAAGCTCGATCCGACGACGCGCTGCATCGTGCGGCTCGGGGCCTACCAGCTGCTGCTCCTCGACCGCATCCCGCCGCACGCCGCGGTCTCAACAGCGGTCGACCTCGCCACCAAGCGCCGCGGTAAGGGCGGGGCCGGGCTCGTCAACGCGCTCCTGCGCCGCGTCGCTGATGGCGGCCGCGCGTGGCTCGAGGCGCTGCCCGACGAGACGATCGCCGATGCCGCGCTGTTGCGCTCGTATCCGGACTGGATCGCGGAGCTGTGGGCGCAGGCGTACGGGCTCGACGCGGCGCGCGGCCTGATGGACGCCGGTAACGCCACCCCGGAGGTCGCCTTTCGCGTGTCGGCGCTGCGCCACGGGGCCGATGAGCGCGTGGCGGACGAGTTCGCCCGCCTCGACTGCGCGCTGCGCCCGGACGACGAGGTGCCGAGCGCCTGCGTCGTCGAGGGCTCGGTCGACATCGCCGCGACGCAGGCCTTCCTGTCGGGCGACCTGATCCCCATGAGCCGCAGCGCGCAGCGCATCGCGCCGTTTCTCGGCCCGGAGCCCGGCATGCGCGTGCTCGACGCCTGCGCAGCGCCGGGTGGCAAGTCGGGCCACATCGCCGATCTCCTCGGCGGCGGCCAGGGGCTCACCTGCGTGGAGCGCGATCCGGGCCGCGCCCGCGCGCTGGCCGAGACGCTTGCCCGCCAGGGGGTCGAGGGCTGCGATCTGCTGCCGATTGACGTCTTCCAGCTGCCGGCGGATCGCACCGGCTACGACCGCATCCTCGTCGACGCGCCGTGCACGGGTCTCGGCACGATCGGCTCGCGCCCCGATGTGCGCTGGCGGCGCCAGCCCGCCGAGGTCGAGGCGCTCGCCGCCCTGCAGCGCGGCATGGTCGACTTCCTCGTCCCGCGCCTCGCGCCCGGCGGCGTGCTGGTTCTGAGCCTGTGCACCCTCGGCACCGCCGAGTCCCACTCGGCCGACGACCACCCGATCGACGCCCGCCTCGAGCTGCGCCCCGACCAGGGCGCCGGCGAGGGCTTCGTCGCCGTCCGCCTGCACCCCCATTGACGATCAGCTTCCGATTGGGGTCAGACCCCATCCGGAAGTTGCACCCCGATTGACGATCAGCTTCCGATTGGGGTCAGACCCC
>JBPCSK010000435.1:0-2532 GCA_051007275.1 Gaiellales bacterium
CGGTGAAGGTGCGCGACTCGTCACCGAGGCCGTGCAGCCCGCCGTCTCGATCGTCATCGACGTCACGCACGCGGCCGATGTCCCCTCGATCGACAAGGGGCAGACCGGGCCGCAGAAGCTCGGCGCCGGCACCGTCATCACCCGCGGTCTCGGCCTCGACGAGACGGTCGCCACGGCGCTGATCGAGCTCGCCGATGCGAACGGCATCCCCTACGGCATGGAGGCGATGCCGGGCGGCTCGACGCACACCGACGTCGACAACACGCTTGCCTCGGTGCGCAGCCTGCGCGCCGCGCTGCTGGGCATCCCCCTGCGCCACATGCACTCGCCTGCCGAGGTCTGCGACCTCGATGACCTCGAGGCGACGGCGGCGCTGATGGCCGCGTATTGCCTGGCCGCCACCCCGGAGTCGCTGGCCTGATGCGCCGGGCCGTCCTGCTCGTCATCGCGCTGCTGACGGCTGCGCTGCTTGCAGCATGCAGCGTGCCGGGACGCGGCGGCGAATCGACGTCGACGGTGCAGGCACCTCCGGAGTCGACGGCAGCCGCCCCCACGCTCACGCCAGGCGCCGACGGCTGCGACCACCAGGTGCCGCCGTACGCCAACGAGAGGAAGCCGACCTACGCGGAGGCACCGCCGGATCCGCTCGTGCCGCCGACCGCGACGTGGACGGTGACGATGATCACGTCGTGCGGGCCGATCACGATGACGCTCGATCCGACCACCGGCGGCACGGCGACGTCGTCCTTCGCAGCCCTCGTTCGCGCCGGGTTCTACGACGGGCTCACCTTCCACCGCGTCGTGCCCGGCTTCGTCGTGCAGGGCGGCGATCCGGCCGGCAACGGCTCCGGCGGACCCGGCTACACCGTCGACACGGCACCGCCGAGCGACTACCGGTACCGCAATGGCGACGTCGCGATGGCGAAGGCCGGCAACGAGCCCGCCGGGGCAGCCGGATCGCAGTTCTTCATCGTCTCGACGGAGTCGGGCGGCGCCATGCTCGAGCCGCTCTACGCGGTCGTCGGGCACGTCACCGACGCGACCTCGGCCGAGACGCTCAAGAAGATCGACAAGCTCGGGGTGGCCGACGGCCCGCCGGTCGAGCCGGTCTACATCTGGACGGCACGGCTGTCCGAGACGAAGTAGGATCCGGGTATGAGCGAGAACCCCTTCGGCTTCGGCGGGATGTTCGATCCCGACGACCTCAACAACGCCATGCGCCAGTTCGCCGAGCAGGCGCAGGAGAGCCAGAGCGTGGCCTTTGCGGACAACGCGATCCACCTGGCCGTGCAGATGACGACCGCCGCCATCGCGCAGATCTCGCCGACCGGCACCCCGGAGGAGCAGGCCGCGCAGCTGCGCGCCGCGATCACCGTGATCTACCCGGAGTGCGTCGCGCTGGTGCGCGAAGCACGTCAGGGCCTCAAGTAGTCGTCGGCCGCGCGCCCCTGTGGCGCGATAGATGGTGCATTATGAGGGCACCCTAATGCCGGACACCTCGACGCTCCTGTGGATCGCCCTTGCCGCATCGGTGGCGATCGCGCTGACGCTCGACCTCTTCGTCTTCCACCGCGGCGAGTCGATCATCCCCGCCCGCGCGGCGTTCATCTGGTCTGGCGTGTGGATCGGCGTCGCCGTCGCCTTCGGCGTGCTGATCTGGGTGGCGCTCGGCAGCGCGGCCGGCACGCAGTACTACACGGGCTACCTGATCGAGAAGAGCCTGTCGATCGACAACGTCGCCGTCGTCGCCATCCTCTTCACCGCGCTCGGCGTACCCGAGCAGCTGCGTTATCGCGCACTCTCCTTCGCCGTGATCGGCGCGATCGTCCTGCGCGGCATCCTGATCCTGATCGGCGCGGCCCTGCTTGACGCGTTCTGGTGGATGCCGTTCCTGTTTGGCGCGTTCCTGATCATCACGGGCATCCGGATGGCCCGCCATACGGACACCACAGAGCGCCCGACCGAGAGTCGCGTGTTCACGCTGATTCGCCGTGCGGTGCCCGTCACCGACGACTATCGCGGCCCCGCGATCAGCGTCCGCGAAGGCGGGCGCCGAATGTTCACGCCGCTGTTCGTCGCCCTCGTCGCGCTCGCCTTCTTCGATCTGATGTTCGCGATCGACTCGATTCCCGCGATCTACGCGGTCACGAAGGATCCGTTCATCGTGCTCGCCGCCAACGCGTTCGCCCTGCTGGGTCTGCGCACGCTCTACTTCGCGATCGCCACGTCACTCGAGCGGTTCGTCTACCTGCAGCCGACGCTCGCGATCGTGCTCGGCTGGGTGGGCGTCAAGATGATCGTCGCCCACTGGTACCACCTGCCAGCACTCGTGAGCCTCGTCGTCGTGCTGCTGATCCTCACGATCGGCATCCTCGCCAGCGTCCGCGCGAACCGCCGCGGCGCGACGGCGAGCCACTAGCGCCAAAAACGTGCACGTCTTCTGCCGATTTGGATCCGGATACGCATTGGCAGCAAACGTGCACGTCTCTGGCGCTAGTGGCTCGCCGTCACACCGCGGCGGTTCGCGCGGAC
>JBPCSK010000436.1:0-4723 GCA_051007275.1 Gaiellales bacterium
GTCTATGAGCCTGTGAGCCTGTGAGACGGCTGAGGCGGTCGGCGCACGTGGCACGTACGCCCGCAGCTGATCCCGATCAGGGCGTACGTGCCCAGTGCGCACGTCTGACGCCCGGCTTTGCCGTACGTCATTCGTACGCACTGCTCACGCCCGCCACCCGGCTTCGCCGTACGTCATTCGTACGCACTGCTCACGCCCGCCAATGTCCTCCCTCGGTCGCCGCTACAGCCCCCAGAGGTGCATCGTCGCGACGCCGCGGTACGGGCGCCATGCCTCGCCGCGACGACGGGCCTCCGCCTCCGTTGGCCGCTTGCCGCTCGCATCGGCGAGCGCAATCAGCACGCCGAGATCGGCTGCGGGGAACGCATCGAGATCGCGGATCGCCCGCATGCGGACGTACATCGCGGTCCACGGCCCAATGCCCTTGAGCGCCACGAGCGCGGCCTGCGCCGCCTCTGGGTCGGCCGTGGGGGAGAGGTCCACGCCGCCGGTCGCCACCAGCTCGGCGATCGCCCGCAGCGCTTCGCGACGCGCGTTCGGCAGGCCGAGACCATCGAGGTCGCCCGCGGCGACCGTCGCCGCGTCGGGAAAGACGATGCCGCCGTCGGGAAGGCGGCGGCCATGGCGCTCGGCGAGACGCATCGTCAGCGTGCGCGCCGCCGCGACGGACACGAGCTGGCCGAGCACGGCGCGGGCGCACATCTCCCACGCGTCCCACGAGCCGGGCATGCGCAGGCCGGGGTGTGCAGCGACGCGCGGTCCGAGCACGGGGTCGTCGGCAAACGCGGCGAGCCACGGCTGCGGGTCGTCGTCGAGACCGAGCAGGTGGCGGACGCGCGGACGGGCGGCGGCCAGCGCGCTCTCGCTCCACGCTGTCACCTCCACGCCCGTCCGGCCCACGCCGCGCAGGGAGATGCGCCCGGCGCCGCGTCCGAGTGCAGCGGTGCGCGTGTAGGTGACGCCGTCCCACTCGTCGATCCCCACGACGGTGCGCTGCCCGAGCCACGCGAGCGTGGCGGGGATGTCGATCGGGGAGCGTCCGCGCTCAGTCGCCGCTACGCGAGCCACGAGCCCTCACGACGCTCGAGCGCATCGACGAGTCGCCGTCGCGTGCGCAGCGCCCGCTCGGCGTCGTCGCCGGAGCGCGAGGCGAGCCACGCGACGGAGAGCAGCTCGCGCACGTGGATCGCCGAGGCCAACGAGCGCCGGTCGACTGCCCCGTCGGCCGACTCGTAGCCGGCGAGGAACGAGGGGAAGCGCGACGGCGGCGTGCCGAGGCGCCGCTCCACGACCTCGAGCGGCGCGAGATCGTAGACGGCGGGACCGACCGAGAGGAACTCGGGATCGATCAGCACCCACCAGTCGTCGCGCGCCGGCCACCAGTTGCCGAGGTGGGCATCGCCGTGGATCACCGTCCGCGGACCGGCGACCTCCGGCCAGGCCGTGTCGATCGCGTCGAGCAGTCGCGACCGCTCGTCCGCCGTGAAGACGGCATCGGCGCGGTCCAGCCAGCGCACCGCGATCGCATGCGGTGCGAAGTCAGGGAGGTCGATGCCGCGTTCGAGCGCCGCGCGTCCGCGCGCGTGTAGCCCCGCCAGGCAGGCGCCGGCGATGCCGAGATCGCGATGGGTATCGCCGTCCGGGGTGATGCGGGGGTAGGGCACGACGAGCGCGCCGTCGAGCTCGACCGCAGCGCCGAGGGGCTCGAGTACATGGCCGTCGAGCTCGCCGATCGCGGCGAGCACGCGTCGCGTCTCGGCATCGGTGCCGGGGATCACCCGCGCGACGCGTCGCTCATCGAGCTGCACGGTGATCGCATCGGCGGCGCGCAGCACGGTGGCCGCGGCGGCATCCGCGCCGAGCGCGGCGCAGGCGAGGGCGACCGCCTGCTCGGGCGTCACGACTCGAGGGAGCTGATCGCGTCCTCGACCAGCGACAGCGCGTCCTCGACCGTGTCGGGGACCGGCTGCTCGGTCTGCCGCAGCAGCGTGACGCACTGCTTGAGCGCGTGGTCGGCGCCGCGGAGGTGCTGCATGGCGGTCACGAGCTCCTGCGCGGCCGGGGTCATCTCGCTGCTCACGTCACCACTCCTCGTTGCCCTCGAGGATGGCGGCGGCCTCACGCCACGGCGCCTCCTCGCGGCGGATCAGATCGGGGTAGGTGCCGCGGTCGTGCACGAGCTCGAGCGTGAGGAGCTGCAGTGCGATCGCCGATGCGGTGAGGGCGCTGGTCGTGGGCGTGAGCCTCGCGGCGTGGGGGAGCGTGATGCGCCCCGCGTTCGTCAGCTCGCGTCCCCAGCTGCCCTCGACGGCGGGGACGAGGATCGCGGCACATGGCATGCCGACATGGCGCGAGGCGCGCAGCAGCAGCCGGCCACGATCGGTGCGGCGGGCGCGGCCGCGGTGCTCGGTGGCGATCACGACCAGGCCGGTCTTCTCGTCGCAGGCGGGCAGGTGCCCGTGCCCGAAGGTCTCCAGCTCGCGCGCAGCGGAGGGGAGATGCAGCCCCTCCTCGACCTTCAGCACCAGCTCATCGGCGGTGATGCGGTCGTAGCCGCCGCCCACCACGATCAGGCGCTCGATGCCCTGGAAGCTCCGGGCGATCTCGCGGGCCTGCTGCGTGAGGCCGCGACACTCATCGAGGTGCTGCTCGAGCGCGGCGCCGTCGAGCTCCTTGCCCGACACGTGGCCGGCGATCAGCGCACCCGCCACCATCGGCGAGAGGTAGCCGACGGTGTGGCACCAGCCCTTGTCATCGGCGGGGGTGACGAGCACGATGTCGGCGAACTCGGAGCACGCGCCGTCGGCCTTCGCCGTGATCAGCGCGGTCGCCTGGCCCGACTCGCGTGCCGCCTTGAGGGCGAGCAGCGTGGCGCGCGTGCCGCCCTCGTGCGAGACGCCGATGGTGACGCCGGCGGGCGCAGTGTCGATCGAGGCCTCGAGCGACTCGCGGCCCACCACGCGCACGCCACGATGGCCGAGCGCCTCGTCGAGCTGCACGGCGATGCTCCGCGCCGCATGCTCGCTGGTACCGCAGCCGGCGACGGTGATCGACGTACCTGCGGCATGCGCCTCCGTCACCTTCTTCGCGATGCGGGCGGCCGTCTGGCCGAGCTTCTTGTTCGAGGCGATTCGCCCCGCCAGAGCCGGCTCGGAGTCGATCATCTCCTCCATCAGCCACGGGCGCTCGGAGCGCAGCTCGGGGAACCAATCCTCATGCCACTGCGGGGTGCTCATGCAGGCGAGTCTACGTCAGCCGCCCGTCGCCATCCGGATTCGTCGCCATTTCGCAACGTGGTAGGCTCGCCGACCATGAGCGAGCGAATCTGCGGCGTGGACCTGGGTGGCACGAAGATCGAGGTCGTGGTCGTCAACGCCGACCGCAAGCTGCGCGGGCAGTGTCGCGTCCCCACGCCGCAGGACGGCGGACCGCAGAGCGTCGTGGACGCGATCGTCGGTGCCGTCCAGGCGGCCTGCAAGGACGCGGGCTGCACCACGAAGGCGCTGAAGGGCATCGGCATCGGTGCGCCGGGCGCGGTCAATGCCCAGCGCGGCCTGCTGTCACACGCGCCGAACCTGTCGGGCTTCGCCGAGGCGTTCCCGCTGGCGGAGGCTGTCGGCAGCGCCTGCGGCGCGAAGGTGAAGCTCGGCAACGACGTCGGCGTGGCGGTGCTCGGCGAGCTCGAGCTCGGCGCCGGACGCAAGCTCCAGGACTTCGTCGGCATCTGGTGGGGTACCGGTGTCGGCAGCGGCATCGTCCTGCAGCGCAAGATGTGGCACGGCCGCGGCGCCGCCGGCGAGCTCGGCCACACGGTCATCCAGCGCGGCGGGCTCGCAGAGCCGAACGGCATGGTCGGCACGATGGAGGCCTACGCCGGGCGCCGCAACATGGAGACGCGTGCCCGCGAGGCGGTCGCTGCGGGGCAGTCGACGGTGCTCTTCGAGCTGATGGAGCAGGCCGGCAAGGACCGTCTCTCCTCGAGCATCTGGAGCAAGGCGCTCGAGCAGGGCGACCCGCTGGCGGTCCAGCTGATCGGCGAGGGCGTCGATGCCATCGCGGCGGCTGCAGCCAACGTCGTCAACATCCTCGACGTCGAGGCGATCATTCTCGGCGGCGGGCTCGGCACGCGCTTCGGCCAGCCGATGGCGGACCGCATCGGCATCGCGATGCGCCCGTACCTGTTCCAGCCGGACAAGGCCCCGCCGGTGGTCACCGCGGCTCTCGGCGACAAGGGCGGGGCGATCGGCGCCACGCTGCTCGTCGGCGCCAAGCGCTAGCTGTTCTGGCTGCGAGCCTGTGGGATGCCAATCGCGGCGGTGCCCCGGGCGGGGTTCAGGTGTGGATGTGCCAAAGGGGTCTGACCCCTTTGACACATCCACACCGGCACGCGACTTCTCTTTCCGTCTCACAGGCTCGCAGGCCGAACAGCCAGCGCACCGCCGCTTCGCCATTTCGCGCGGACTTGTCCTACTCTGAGCCAATGCACGCGCCCCGTCCGTTCTCCCGCATCTCCGTCGTCCTCGTCGCGCTGATCGCCTTCGCGATCGCGATCCCAACCGCCTCCGCCGCGCCGATCACCGTCAACGTCGGTGCTGCGCTGTCGCTCACGGGCGATGCGGCCGCCTACGGGCTCAGCTCTCGCAAGGGCATCGACATGGCCGCCAAGGAGATCAATGGCGGTGCGCTGACGGGGGTCAAGGTCAACGTCAAGACGATCGACGAC
>JBPCSK010000437.1:0-2062 GCA_051007275.1 Gaiellales bacterium
GTGTCGATCTCGCCCTTGGCGACCAGATCCCGCAGCTCGTCCAGCGTCACGTCGACTCCTCCCGTTGCGACTGGCGCAACCCTACCGGGGCACGCGGCCCGACGCTAGCCGTTGGGGTTGAAGAAGCCCTGATCGACGAGGCGCTGGCGATCCTCCGCCGAGACCTCGACGTTGGCGGGCGTCAGCAGGAAGACCTTCTCCGCGATGCGCTGGATGGCGCCGTCGAGGGCGTACGTCATGCCGGAGCTGAAGTCGATCATGCGCTTGGCGAGATCGGGCTCGGACGTCTGGAGGTTGACGATCACCGGCACGCCGTTCTTGAAGCGATCGGCGATCTGCTGCGCGTCGTTGTACGAGCGCGGCGCGATGACGTGCACGCGGACGGCGTTCGCGGCCTTCTTGTCGGGCGCGGAGCGGAGCACGCCGATCTCGCCGCTGGCGGTGCCGCGGCGCGGACGACCGGCAGCCGTCTCCTCCTCGTGGAAGGCATCGTCGTAATCCGGCGTGGGCGTCGAGCGCTTGCGATCGAGGCGACGGACGGCGGAGCGACTGCGGGACGGCGGCTCGGGGTCGTCGTGGACCGTGGAGAAGTCGTCGTCGTAGAGGCTCTCATCCTCGGCGAGGCCGAAGTAGACGAGGGTGCGGTGCCAGATGCTGGACATGGGGTTCAGTGTAGAGGTCAGGCAGACGGAAGTCCGCCGTTTGATGCACTTACGGCGTCAGCAGCACGCTTCCTGCGCGCACGAGCGTGGCGCCTTCCTCCACCGCCACCTCGAAATCCTGGCTGGTGCCCATCGACAGCCGCCGGAAGGTGTGCGTCCCCGCCCACCGCTCCTCGGCGCGCGCGGCGAGATCACGCAGGGCCGCGAAGGCGGCTCGCGATCCCTCCGGATCCTCCGCGAACGCGGGCATCGTCATCAGGCCCGTGACGTTGACGTTGGCCAGCGACGCCAGCACCTCCAGCAGCGCATCGAGCTCGTGTGGGGCGACGCCATCCTTATCCGGATCGCCCGCGGTGTTGACCTCCACGAGCACGTCCTGCGGTGCGGGCGACCGGCTCTCGAGCTGCGCCGCCGTCGACTCGGTGAACAGCGAGTGGATGAGGCTCACGCGCCCGGCGATCTCCTTGACCTTGCGGCTCTGGAGATGGCCGATGAAGTCCCACGTGAAGAGGTCGCCGTACGCGTCCTGCTTGGCGACGAGCTGGTCGGTGCGGTTCTCGCCGACGCGCGTGATGCCGGCGGCGTGCAGGAGCGGCAGGTCGTCGGCGTCGAGGTACTTGATCGCCGCGACGATCTCGACCTCGTCGGCGCTGCGCCCGGCGCGCGCGGCCGCCGTCGCGATGCGTTCGCGGGTGCGCGCCACTCCCGCCTTCACGTCATCAGGATTCCTCGACATCAGGCTCCTCACGGTAGGCGATGACCCCCTGGCGACCGGTCGTCGCACCGTCGCGGCGATACGAGAAGAACGTATCGGCGTCGGTGATCGTGCACAGGCCGGCGATCTCGATCGCGTCGGGCGAGAGCCCCGCCTGGATCAGCGCCACGCCGGCGCTCGCGGCCAGATCGGCGGTGCCACCCATCGCAGCGCCCTCGCCGAAGCGCTCCCGCAGCGGCGCGGCGACGTCCTCCCCCACCGCGTACGCCAGCGGCCCGGCGCACGGCCCGACGGCGGCGGCATATGCGCCCGGACCGAGCGCGGCGACGGTCTCCTCGATCACGCCCGCCACGAGCCCCTTCCAGCCGGCGTGGACGACGGCGACGGCGGAGCCATCGAGCGCGGCGATGACGATCGGCACGCAGTCGGCCGACAGCGCAACCAGCGCCAGCTCGGTCTCGCGGGTGAGCAGCGCATCGGCCTGCGGCAGCTCGCCCTGCGGATCGAGATACCCGCCGGCGAGCGGCTCGGCGACGTGAACGACCTGGCCGTGGACCTGATGGTTCTGCACCGTGCGGGCCGGATCGGCGCCGACGGCGGCGCAGAGCCGGCGCCGATTCTCCGCCACGGCCGCGCGATCGTCGCCCGTTGTGAAGCCGAGGTTGAGCGATGCGAACGCCCCCTC